>DAOVNV010000093.1 GCA_030630015.1 Desulfuromonadales bacterium
CATAGCCGGCATGGTCGGAATCATGTATCTACTCCAGGAGAGAATGCTCAAAAGCAAGAAATTCTCGGGGCTGTTTTATCGTCTGCCATCACTGGATGTTCTTGACAATATTAATTACAAGTGCCTGACATTCGGTTTTCCGCTGATGACCATGGGAATCATTTCCGGGGCCATCTGGGCCAATTCCGCTTGGGGAGGCTACTGGCGCTGGGATCCCAAGGAAACCTGGGCCTTGATCACCTGGTTCCTCTATGCCGCACTGCTGCACGGCAGGCTGACTATCGGCTGGCGAGGCCGCCGGGCGGCAATTTTTGCTATTATCGGCTTCCTCTGCCTGCTCTTTACATTCTTCGGCGTCAACATGTTCCTTTCCGATGTCCACACCTTTGACAGCTTCACCGGACAGTGAACGGGCTGAACCGAGGACGCAACCATGCATATTGTCATTGTAGGCTTGAGTCATAAAACCGCCCCGGTGGAAATCCGTGAGCGCGTCGCCTTTTCTCCCACAGCAATGGGAGATCCGCTTAAACAACTGGTCGACCTGCACCCAGTAGCTGAAGGCCTGATTGTTTCAACCTGCAATCGGGTTGAGCTGTATGCGGCCACTAAGGATCCGGAAGCAACGACGGCGGCTCTGCGACATTTCCTTGCCGACTATCATGATCTGTCCCGCGAGGAACTGGACAAGCACCTCTACGACTACCGCGGCAAAGAAGCGATCCACCACCTGTTCCGGGTTGCTTCCAGCCTTGATTCCATGGTGATCGGCGAACCGCAGATTCTGGGCCAGATCAAGTCGGCCTACGGTTACGCTGTCGAATTCAAGACGGCAGGGCTGGTCCTCAACCGCTTCCTGCACAAAGCCTTTTCTGTGGCCAAACGGATTCGTACTGAAACAGGCATCGCCAGCAATGCCGTTTCAGTCTCTTTTGCCGCAGTGGAACTGGCCCGCAAAATTTTTGGCCAACTGGACAACAAGGCGGTGATGATCATCGGGGCTGGGGAAATGTGTGAACTCGCAGCCCGGCATTTTGTGTCGAACGGCATCAACAAGGTCCTGGTGACCAACCGCACCCTGGAGCGCGCCGAAAAACTTGCCGAGGAACTGCAAGGCAAGGCCGTTCCCTTCGATCGTTTTGCAGACCACCTGGTCGAGGTCGATATCGTTTTGACCTCGACAGGGGCCCCCAACTTCATCCTCGGCCAGCGCCAGATGGAAGAAGTCATCCGCCGTCGCAAACAGAGGCCGATGTTCCTGATCGATATCGCCGTGCCGCGCGACATCGATCCCAGGGTGAACGATGTGGCCAACGTCTACCTTTACGATGTCGATGACCTGCAGGAGGTGGTGCAGGCCAACCTCAAGGAACGCCAGAAGGAGGCCCGCAAGGCCGAAGCAATCGTCGAACAGGAAATCGGCCAGTTCTACCGCTGGCTGGAAAATCTCGATGTTAAACCGACGATCATCGCTTTGCGCCGTAAGCTTGACGAAATTCGCAGGCAGGAATTATCAAAGACCTTCGGCAACCTGAAAGACCTGACTGACAAGCAGCGCAAAAGCATTGAGGCTATGAGCAATGCCATGATCAACAAGGTCATGCACCGACCGATTGAAATCCTCAAAAAAGCCCAGGCTGAATCCGGCAGCGAGGATTATGTCGATGCCGTTCGAGCCCTCTTTGATCTGCCTGCCCCCACCCTTGATGAAGATGAAATCAAGCCGCTGGACTCGGAGTCCGACCAGGCAAAAGGAGTATCGCAGGAATGAAAACAAAACAGCTACGCATTGGAACCCGGGCCAGCCAACTGGCTCTCTGGCAGGCCAACTGGGTCAAGGATGAACTGGAAAAACGCTATCCGGACCTGGAAGTCAGCCTGACCAAAATCAAAACCCAAGGCGACAAGATTCTCGACGTTCCCCTCGCCATGGTTGGCGGCAAAGGACTATTTGTCAAAGAAATCGAGGAAGCCATGCTGCGTGGTGAAGTCGATGTCGCCGTACATTCGATGAAAGATGTGCCGACCTTTTTCCCTGAAGGCCTGTCGCTGCGCTGCATCACCGAGCGTGAAGATCCACGCGACATCGTGATCCTTCGTCCGGGAGTTTCCACGTGGAAGGAACTGCCTCCATCCGCCCGGATTGGCACCTCCTCACTGCGCCGCAAGGCACAACTGCTCCATCTGCGCCCGGATCTGCAAATGGTTGATATTCGCGGCAACGTGGAAACCCGCATCCGCAAATTGACTGAAGATGATCTCGATGCCGTCATCCTGGCTGCCGCCGGCATGAAACGGCTCGGCTTTGCAAGCCAGATTAGCGAATATCTGCCGACAAGCACCTCGCTTCCCGCGATAGGCCAGGGTGCGCTGGGCCTGGAAAGTCGCAGCGACGATGCTGAAATCAATAACCTGATTGACTTTTTCAACCACTCCGAAACAGCCTGCGCAGTCATCGGCGAACGGGCCGTTCTGCGCCGACTCGAAGGGGGCTGTCAGGTGCCGATCGCAGCATATGGCACCGTATCGGGCGAGACCCTGAGTTTGACTGGCCTGGTATCAAGTGTCGACGGCCGGAATTTCCTGAAAAAAACTATGAAATGCCATGTCAACGAGGCGGAGAAAACCGGGATATCCCTGGCGGACGACTTGCTCATCAAGGGCGCCGGCAAGATCCTCAATGAGGTCTATAAACATGAGACCTTCAACGTCGACAAGGAAGATGTCTGATATCCGGGCCAGCGACCAACGTGGTTTGCGTCCCCTGGCCGGGAAACGCATCCTCGTCACACGCTCAATAACCCAGGCCGGTGCCCTGACCGAACCGCTGACGGAACTCGGCGCCGAGCCGGTTGTCTGCCCGACCATTGAGATTGTGCCCCCGGCAAGTCTGTCTGAACTGGAGGATGCGCTGGCCAGGCTTGGACAGGTTGATTTTCTGATTCTGAGCTCGGTAAATGCCGTAGAAATATTTTTCTCCCAGCTCCAGGCAAAGGGGCTCGGCCTTGAAAACCTGCAGGAGAAACAGATCGTAGCCGTCGGCCCCAAGACTGCTCAGGCGATCGAAACTCATGGCCTGCATGTCGACCTGGTGCCGACCGATTTCCGCGCTGAGGGCATCATTGATCTGATCAGGGCCAGGGTCGCCGGCAAGCTGGTTCTCTATCCAAAAGCAGGCCTGGCCCGTGACCTCATCCCTGCCCAGCTGACTGCAGCCGGGGCCAGGGTTCTGGATCCGGTTGCCTATACCAGCATTGCCCCTGCCGGCGCCTCTCAAAAACTCGACAATGCGATCCTGGAAGGGCTCGATCTGATCACCTTTACTGCATCCTCGACCGTACGAAATTTTGTGAAACTGCTTTCCCCGGAGACGCTTGAGATGGCCCGAAAAGTCCCGGTCGCCTCGATTGGCCCACTGACCAGTCAGACGGCCAGGGAGTCCGGCCTGCAGGTTGCCGTGGAACCAAAAGATTCAACCCTTGACGCAATGGTCGAAGCAATCAAGGATTACTTTGGAGCTTTAAGCTGTAAAACAAGATAGGGGATCCGCCTTCGCCAAGGCTATGGCGGACAAGCTGAGAAAACCTAATTCAAAATTGTTTTTTCCCGGAGGTTTGACATGTTTTTCCCAGAATACCGCGCCCGTCGCACCCGTCGCACCGATACCCTGCGCCGCATGGTCCGCGAAAACTTTCTACGTCTTGAGGACCTGATCTACCCGATGTTCAGCGCCTTCGGTGAGAACATCAAAAAAGAGATCCCTTCGATGCCAGGCATCTACCAGCAATCTATAGAGCACATTGCTGCGGAGGCCAAAGAAGTTTACGAGCTCGGCATCCCGGCTGTCATCCTGTTTGGCATTCCCGAAACGAAAGATCCTCTGGGTCAGGATGCCTACAGCCCGGACGGCATTATCCAGAGAACGGTCCGTGCCATCAAACAAGAAGTACCGGAGCTGCTCGTCATTACAGATGTGTGTATGTGTGAATATACCGATCATGGCCACTGCGGAGTTATCAAGAATGGCGATGTCGACAATGATGAGACCCTCAAGCTGCTTGCCGCCGAGGCTCTCTCCCATGCCCGGGCCGGAGCCGACATCATCGCACCGAGCGACATGATGGACGGCCGGGTCGCCGCCATCCGTGAGATTCTCGATGCGAACGACTTCAGCAATATCCCGATCATGAGTTATTCCGTCAAATACTCAAGCGCTTACTATGGACCGTTTCGCGATGCCGCCGACTCAACACCGCAATTCGGGGATCGCCGCAGCTACCAGATGGACCCTCCCAATCGTATCGAAGCCCTGCGCGAAGCTGAGTTGGACGTGCAGGAATGCGCCGATTTCCTGATGGTCAAGCCGGCACTAGCCTACCTGGACATCCTGAGAGACCTCAAAGAGCACTTCAACCTGCCGCTGGTCGCCTACAATGTTTCCGGTGAATATTCGATGGTCAAAGCGGCAGCCGAACGTGGTTGGATCGACGGCGACCGGGTCATGATGGAGACCCTGGTTGGCATGAAGCGCGCCGGAGCCGATCTGATTATCACTTATCACGCCAAGGAAGCTGCGCGATTGCTGCGCGGCTGAGCTTGCCGATACAACGGATCTGACTCGACCGGGCACCGGAGCAACGCTATGACTGCATTCTGGCCCCTGGTGTGCCTTTTTTCACTATGACTGAATATCATTGCGACATCCTTGCAAACGGGCTCCGGGTGATTAGTGTGCCGATGCCCTATCACCACAGCACCGAAGTCCTGGTATACCTCGGCATCGGGAGTCGCCATGAATCCTCGCGCAAAACGGGCGCTTCTCACTTCCTCGAGCACATGCTTTTCAAAGGTTCGGCCGATTATCCCAGCGGAGTCGATCTGGAGCGAGCCTTCGAATCTCTGGGCGGGTCGGCCAATGCTGCCACAGACACGGAAACCACCTGCTTCCACTCCCGTGTACACCCCGATCATATTGCCGAGGGCATCTCTCTGTTTGCTTCGATGCTGCGTCGGCCTCTTTTTCAGGGAGTTGAGGTCGCACGCCGGATCATTCTCGAGGAGGCTCTCAGCGATCTCAGTGAAACCGGCCGGCAAATCAATCCTGACAACCTGGTTGCCTCACTGCTTTTTCCCAACCATCCTCTCGGACGACCAACGATCGGCACCCGACCAACCATCCAGCGCCTGACGATCGAACAACTCAAACAGCACTATGCAACCTATTACACACCGTCCAACACGGTACTGGCCGTTGCAGGACCGATTGAGCCTGAAACCGTCCTGCATGTCGCCTCAGATGCATTCGGCTCCTGGAATGGGCCGCCCCCCCCTCCCTCTCGGCCCTGGTCAGATTCACAAACACACGGACCGGCACTGCGCTGGGTGCGCGACGCAGGATCCCAGGTCGGCCTGCAGTTTGCCTTTCTTTTACCCGGTCGTGAGGATAAGCGCGCCGTCGATCTGCGGGTGTTGCGGCGCGTACTCGGCTGGGGTGGCATGAGTCGACTGATGGTGCGCCTGCGCGAGGAGCTAGGTCTGACCTACGCCGTTGAGGCGGGGCTGGCCCTTTACGCCGAAGCAGGTCTCCTGGCTGTTGATCTTGCCGTGTCTCCGGACAACCTGGCCCAGTCCACCGAGGCCATTCTCGAAATTTTCAGTGAATTGTCTCAATCGGAAATTGATCAGGATGAACTGGAACATACTTTGAGGAACTACCGCTACGATCTTGAGTATTCCCGCGACCAGGTCGATGAAATGGCCCTGCGCTACGCCTGGGGAGAGTTGACCGGCTGCCTGCGGACCATTGCCGGCGACCTCGCTGATCTTGACCGTGTTTCAGCCAGCGGACTGAAGCAGACGGCCCAGGAACTTTTTGTACCCAAGCACCTGAGAGGTGCTGTTGTCGGGCCCTACAAAAGCCGTGACCGCAAACAGGTCGAGAAGCTGATGGCCAACTGGCGGCCCTGAAACCGCGTCGCACATCTTGCCCCGGGATCATCCTTATGAAAAAACTCAGCATCATCGGTTGCGGCAAGGTCGGCAAAACCCTTAGCACCCTCTGGCTGCAACATGGCCAGTTTTCCATTGGCGACATCCTGGATCTGTCGTTTGAGCGCGCTTCACAAGCCACGGCATACCTGCGTGCCGGCAGGGCGGTTACCAACTTCAGCGAATTGCAGCCTGTCGATGTCTACCTGATTGCTACTCCGGACCAGTCGATTGCCGATTCCTGTCACAAACTGGCGGCTTGCGGTGTTCTCAAACAGGGCAGCATCGTGTTTCACTGCAGCGGTGCTGCTCCATCAAGCGTATTGAGATCTGCCAAGACTAATGGCGCGGCAATTGCCAGCGTACATCCCATCAAAAGCTTTGCCGATCCAGAACAAGCTGCAGCAACCTTTACGGGAACTTACTGTGGGATCGAGGGCAGCAAGCCGGCGCTTGAACTTTTGCGGCCGGCACTCGAAGCAATCGGCGGGATACCCCTTGAAATTGACCCCGAGCAAAAAGCTGTTTACCACGCAGCAACCGTTTTCGTAAGCAACTATCTGACAGCACTGGTTGAGATCGGGGGACAAGCTCTCGAAAAATCCGGCCTGACAAAAACGGCCGCCATTGAAGTAATCGAACCGATCGTCAGGGGAACCGTTGAGAATATTTTCAAGCTGGGAACGGTTCAAGCCTTAACCGGCCCGATTGCACGCGGGGATGTCGAAACGGTCGGACTGCACCTGGAGGCACTGGGCAGGTGGAACCGGCGGCTCGCAGATATCTACCGGCAGCTCGGCGCCTTCACCCTGGAACTTGCCCATCAACAGGGGGCAGCATCAGCCGATCAACTGGAAACCCTGTCGCAATCCCTTGAGAAGAGCGAAGAATGAACAGTTTTGACCTGGAAGGCAGGGATTACATCGAGCTGCACCGACTGCTCAAGGCAATGGGAATCTGCGATAGCGGTGGGATTGCCAAGCTGCTGATAGCGGATGGAGAGGTTCTGGTTGACGGGTCGGTCGAGCTGCGCAAACGCTGTAAAATTCGAAGAGGACAAACCGTTGAAGCTGGCAATCAGCGGATTTCGATTATCTGAGCGACGCCGAAGCACTCATCAACCGCAATTTAGTTTTCACTCGACGTCTCTTGCCACTCGGCCTTCCTAAGCAGCCTCTCCAGTTCGGCCCTTTCCCTGAGAATTGCACTGTTGGTCCGCATCCAGAGCAGATAATTCTCCAGACCAAGGACACTCATCCCGGCAAAGAAAGTCGCCCAGAAATTATCGGGGAGTCCCCCGGAGAGGTGATAAAAGGTATAGAAGCCGGTTAAGAAACCGGCATGCATCAGGCCGCGATAACGGCCCTTATCATTGGTCATGCGACCCAGGATCAGGATGATGCCTGAAAAAGCATAGACGACCAGTGCCAAGCTGATCATTTCGACAGGGGGAGGGGCGCCCAGAAGAACCCAGGCCTCCTCGGACAAGTCGGGCAGCATGGAAAACTGGGAATAGGCACCAAAACTGACCAGCAGGAACAGGATAATGCCTACGAGGCCCGCAATAGTGCTCCGCTCCAGCTTGCGTATCCGCGCTTCAATTTCAGCTTGCAATTTTTCCCGGCTATCAGGTTCCTGCCCCGCGGGAAATGATTGAGACCGGCCCATCGCCCTCTTCCTGAAATTACCTTGAGTGGGACTCCCGCGAGTCTGGTCTGCCTAGGAGTCTGTCGGTCCCGGAGGCTTGGTCTCTGCATCCTTTTTTCGACACTCTTTTTCCAGCGTTTTCACCCGTTCAGCCATTTCCAGGAAAGACCGGGCCGCACGGGCAACTTCTCCGGAAATCTCCGGAAGTTGCTCGTCAAGAGTAGCATCCGTACCCTTTTCAGTAAAGTCCGCCAGATGCTTGATAGGCAAAAACACCTGACGATACAATAAGGCATAAACGACGCTGACCGTCAGGAACAACACCATGACACTGAACATGATCATTCTGGTTTGCAGGAGACCAAGGGTCCGTTTCAGAGGGGCCTGGGACAGGCCGATGTCAAGTGTGCCGAGAAGTTCCGACTCACTGTCGTGGAAATGGCAGGCAGTGTTGTTGAAACAATCAGGCTCATTGTAGATCGGAGTGGTGATCGCCAGGACATCGGCACCTTTTTCATTGGTGAACTGGCGGGCCTGCTCCATGGTACCAAGTCTGCTCTTTGGTTTATCGCTGGCATGGCATTCGGTGCAACCCGCCGCCGATTTGTCGATGAACCGGCTGAGCTCGACTTCGTCGCCGGAGAACATAATCAGGCCCTTCTTGTTGAAGATCCGGACATGCTCAACCTGTTGCTGGTCTCCGATGCTGTCGATAATGTTGCTCAACATTTCCCGGTCGTCCTTGAGCATGGCGTACCGGGTCGATTTAACGACAGTGTCAGCCAGATCTGCCGTGTATTCGATCTCCAGCTTTACCAAATCAGTCTTGATGAAAGTATACAGCAGCAGGCAACAGGCGATGACAAAGCCGGTCACCGCACAGGTTACTGACAAGATCGCTCGACTGTTAAGGTTGCTGAACATAACGGGTCTCCTTAAAGCTCCTTAAGCAAAAAGCCGCAGGACCACTATAGGTCCCGCGGCTTTTCAGGTCAAACAATTATGCGTCAGGCAGCATTTTAAGCAGATGCCTTTGCGGTAAGAGCAGGCTCTTCGGCGCTGGCTTCCTGGGGGGCTTCCTTCCAGGTGTAAAGTATCGGCA
>DAOVNV010000111.1 GCA_030630015.1 Desulfuromonadales bacterium
AAAACTTAACAGTCCCAGTCAGCACTGTGACCAATGGGAAAAAAAACTTTGACAAATGGACTTGCCTCATCAGTCCCGCACCCGCCTGAATCGACATGGCCCCCTGCATTACTGAGCTTGCAAACCATTTCCACACAGTTAATCCGACAATAAGAAACGGAATAAAACCGTCCCCACCCCGACCGAGTACATACTGAAAAACGACGTAAAAAACCGACATATACAGGATGGGTTCAATAATCCACCAAAGGATGCCCAAGCCTCCACGTGCTGTTTCAGCCTTCAAATTTGCATATATCTGATAACGAATCAGTTCAAAATAACGTAACATTTGTAGGAAAAACTCCAGTGAACTACCACGGGCTTACGCCCATGGCATCTTATAGGCCAAGCTCCGCTTGCCCGCTGTCTTCCTTACCTTGCATTTGGACATAATTGCGTATCGTACTTTCATGGATACCAACAGTTGAAACAAAATAGCCGGTCGACCAAATGCCCATAACTCCCCAGTAGACTTTGTCCAAATGGGGGAACTTTTCTCGAACCTTTCGGCCGCTGTTGGCTTTCACCATATTCACCACTTCGCTCACCGAATACTTGGGTGGTATTGACATCAGGAGGTGCATGTGATCAACATCTGTATTCACCTCAAGCACCTCTATATCCGGATGAACTCTGTTCACCTGGTGCACCAATTTCTTCAAATAGTCGCCAACACCAGCCTTCAGTATCTTGCGCCGATATTTGGTCGACACAACTATATGATAGCGGGTGTAATAGACAGAGTGCGCTTGTTTCCGATAATCCATTTGCCCATTCTACCGGAAGACAGCGGGTACTTCCATCCACAGGCTCACGCCTGTGGTATTACGGCGTAAAAATAAACTTGATCAGGAGCATCCTGCCATCAAGGCTGCCCGAGCCGTTTCTCTTCCAAAGCCCGCTGCAGTTCCGGACCTGGATTGAGTGACAACCCTTGACGTGCAGCCTTGTCGGCTGCGGCCATGTTGCCGTTCGACAGGTAGGCTGTTGCCAGGGTGTCCCAGTAAGAGGGATTGCGCTTGTCCAGGGCAACCACCCTTTCCGCCATTTCAAGACCTTTGCCGATCTCGTCGTTTTTTACCAGGACCCACGCCAGGTTGTTCATTGCCGACGTCGACACCGGGTCAATAGCCAAAGCATCCTCATAGGCAGCAATTGCCAGTGACCAGTCGTTCTGCCGGGCATACACATTCCCCAGGTTGATCAGCGGCAGTACCCAGGCATCATCAAGTTCGGCGGCGCGGCGATACTCGCGGATGGCCAGATCATATTCATCCCGCTGTTCGTAGGAAGCACCGAGGTCGTTATGCTGCTGCGCGTCGAGGGGGTCGTTGAGAATAATAATACGTGGCAGGCTGCAGCCAGCCAGGATAAAACAGAGAAGGAGAATGAGCCAACGGGAAGAGATCATCACTCGAGATACAGGTAGAGGGCGCCAAGTTTCGCCCAGCGCCGTTCGAGTTCATCCACATTGAGGACGGCAGGTTCTCCCTCTCTCATATGCAGCAGAAAATTGTCGTTGCCAAAACCGTACACCACAACGTAATGCGGGCGCCGCCAGGCACTCCAGCCCAAGTCGATCGGCATAAGAACGGGAGTCCCTTCTGTGATCCTATCCCTTAAAAACTCCAGGTCGCCCCGCCCGGAACGCGGCGTCGCCCCCTGCCCGGCCGCGTAGTTCTCCATGTCCGGCAGCAGGCTGCCCTTCAGCCGCAGGTCGTAGACCTCTCTGTCGATCGCTGACGGCGAAGCGTGATGCCCCGCATGAGCCAGCAGGCTGGCCAACGCTACGGAAGCGCAGTCATCGTCTCGGACCTGCCCGGCAAAAACCGGAACTCCGGAGATAATGGTCATCCCCGAAGTTCCGGCCGATTTCACAGAAGCACAGCCAGTCAGCGTTGTCATCAGTACAACAACAGAAATCAGCAGCCGCATCACCTGATGATAATCTGTTTGTCGCTGATTTTGAGAATCAACACGATAAGCAGGACAATCACCAGTATCGTCACAACAAGGCTAAGCCCATCGGCACCGGCAGCCAGGCTGTCGGACAGGCTGGCCAGCTGATGCAGTTGCTCGTCAGATGCGTTCTGCACTTTCGCCAGGACCTCCTCCTTGGTATAGCCATAATCCGCCAGGCGCTGGCTGACCACGTCCTGCTCCAGCATCTTGCGGACGGTATCAAGGCTTTCGACACGCTGGCTGATTGTCTGTCCATCGGACGTCTGGCTTTCCACCAGGGCGGCCTGGGTTTGCGGCGGGAACAACGTGAGGAGACAGAAGAACAATGCAACCGCCCAGACCATTCGCCGATCAAGAATACCGGTCAATCTGTGTTCCATGACTGCACCCCCTTTGTTAACATGGCCACCAGTTGATTTGAGTATACAGCAATTTCAGGCAGCTTCCAGCAAAGGGCGCAAGGTTTTGGCGACAGAAGAAGGGGCTGAATACTGGATCGGAACAGTGAGTGAGATCGGGAAACCAAGGTTTCTGGCGCGGCTAATCCGCCTCCTCCGCCATCTCCTCGACCGGCACAGGTTCAGCGACCCTCTCCCCCAACACCCACACCCGATAATAAGCCAGCAGCAGGCAGGTCATCGGCAGGGCAATCACCAAGCCGAGCATGCCGAGCAGCTTGCCCCAGATCGACAGGGACAGCAGGATCATCACCGGGGTCAGCCCGGTCACATCCCCCATGATCTTCGGGACCAGCACCGCATCCTGGATCACTTGGATGACGACGAACACCAGCACGACCAGGCCAAGCATGGCCAAGAAGCTGCCACCGGTCTCCAGGGCGTGGAACAAACCGAACAACACCGCCGGGATCAGGCCGAGCGACTGCAGGTAGGGAACCATGTTGAGCAGACCGATCAACAGCCCGAGCAGGATGCCCATCGGTAGACCGATCAGGCCGAAACCGATAGCAAAGAGCACGCCGACGATGGCGGCCACCAGCGCTTGAGCCCGAAAGTAACGGCTCATGGCACGTTCGAATTCGCCGAGAAACCGCGTGGCCGGATCACGCCAGGCAGACGGCAGCAGGTCGGCCCACTGGCCACGCACCTTGTCGTAGTCGATCAGCAAAAAGACCAGGTAAAGCAGGATCACGGCCAGCCCGAGCAAACCCATCAACATGCTGAAAGTGCCGCTGATCACCCCCATCACTCCGGGGAATATCTTGCGTACCCCCGCCTCGACATAGGTCCAGAGATTCTCCGTCTTGAAGAACTGTCGGACATCCTCGCGGGCGGCGTAATCCTGGATCATCGTCCACAAATCCGCCGGCAGCAACTGCTGGGCCCGTGCGGCAATATCGGTATTGTTCGCCACGTCGGCCAGCACCTCGCCCATATGCCGGATTTCCCCGCTCACCAGGGGCAGCAACAGGCTGGCGGCCAGCAGCAGCACAGCCAGGACCAGGGCCAGACTAGCCAGCACCGCAGCCACCCGGTTCGGCAGAACACGCTGCACCCGGCAGACCAGTGGATTGACCAGGTAGGCCAGCAGCAGGGCCGCCACGAAGGGGATCAGCACGTCGCTCAGGTAGCCGAGCAGCCAGATCAGTCCCCACAATACTCCGGCCACAAAAATCAGGCGGAGAACCCGGTCGAATGTGTAGGGGGTTTTGTCATGCAGCAGGTTCATAGTCCCTCCCATAGGTCATGTGCCACAGTATAACCGGCTGGTCTTTGATTATGAAGTGTGAACTTCAGGAAAGCACGTCATGAGGGCAGAGGTTCTTGTCCAGACCGCCAAGCCATGGTATAGATTGAAAAAATTAACGCACCCTGAAAGGAACAACCAATGTCTGAAGCAAACCCGAAAGTCAAAATGGTCACCAGCAAAGGTGAAATCATCATCGAACTGGATGCCGCCAAGGCCCCGGTTACCGTCGAGAACTTCCTGACCTACGTCAACGATGATTTCTACGAAGGAACCATCTTCCACCGTGTGATCGACGGCTTCATGATCCAGGGCGGCGGCATGAAACCGAACATGTTCGAAAAGAAGAATCGCGACCAGATCAAGAACGAAGCGGACAACGGCCTGAAGAACGACCGCGGCACCCTCGCCATGGCCCGCACCCAGGTGGTCGACAGCGCGACCAGCCAGTTTTTCATCAACCTCAGCGACAACGATTTCCTCAACCACCAGAATACGTCTCCGGCAGGCTACGGCTACGCCGTGTTCGGCCGCGTGACCGAGGGTATGGACACCGTGGACGCTATCCGCCAGGTCAGGACCGGCAACAAGGGCGGGCATCAGGATGTCCCGGTCGAACCGATCACCATTGACGCAGTGACCGTCATCGAATAATTGCGACAACCAACCGGGCAGACCTTCCCTGCCGGGGAGGTCTGTCCAACACCTCCCGATAAAGGGCTCTGATAATAGTTAAAACTTTTGTAAATATTCAGATGTCTGACCAACCGCACAGCATGTGGGCTATAGCTGTTGCTTGCGGGAAGTTAAGTGACAACATTGGACGCAGGCAATGGCTGTAGACCACATGCTCTCGCTGAGATGCTGAATAGTTACAAACTTTTTTTATGAGGCCATGAGACAGAACTTTCTCATAAAACAGCTGTACCTTCTCTATTACGGCGTCAAACTCTTCCCGTTCAGGAAAGAGCGTTTCATGCGTCTGGATGGCGAACGGGAGCGGGGTTTTGTCGGCATCCAGATCGACGGACTCTCCTATCCCCACCTGCAACAGGCCCTTGACCGCGGCTACCTCCCCAACCTGGAGCGCTACCTGCGCCGCGGCCATAAACTGGTTGAGTACCAAGCCGGGTTGCCAAGCACCACACCGGCTGCCCAGTCAACAATTTTTTACGGCAGGGATCATGGCATCCCGGCCTTTCGCTGGTATGAAAAGGCCACTGACCAGGTCATTTCCTGCAACAACCTGGACCACGTCCAGTTGTTTCGTGAAACCCTGTTCGAAGGGGAAACCGGCGTTCTGGCAGGCGGGTCATCCTATTCCAACATTCTTGACGGTGGAGCGGCACGCAGCATATTCACCGTTTCCTCGCCTCACCCCCAAACCCTGTTCGGCCGACTGGGCGGTCTGCGTTTGCTGCTGATCCAGCTTTTCAGCCCCCTACGCACCTGCCGCATGTTCTTTGCCACCTTTTTTGAATTTTGGGCCAACCGCAAGGACGAGTGGTATCATCGACGCAGGGCAAAATGGCGAACCCGCGAGGGGCTTTTCCCCCTGATCCGCATCTTCTGCAACGTCATCCTGCGTGAGCTGCAGACCTTCGGCGTCATCGCCGACGTCTACACCGGCGTGCCTCGCATCTACACCACCTACAGCGGCTACGATGAGATTGCCCACCATTTCGGACCGGATTCCTGGCCGTCCCTGAAGAACTTACAGTATATCGACCGGCGCATCGGCGAGATTATCCGCGCCATTGACCATGTCGCCGGAGCGGACTACCTGCTGGTCATCCTCTCCGATCACGGCCAGACAGCCGGCTATCCATTCGAGAACCGCTTCGGTGCGACTCTCGGAGATGCGGTCAGCGCGTTTCTCCAGGAGAAGCAGACCGCTTCGGTTTCATCCGGCCGGCTGGAAGTCTCCTCTACCCAGATTGGTCTGCTCCAGGACGAACTGAGAGCCAGTCCGAAGGGCTGGCGACAGCACCTCTACCGACACACCAAGAACTATATACAATCCAAAATTCATGACCTGGTTCCGGAAACCCTGAAAATTGACCCGGAAGGCGGCGTCGTCATCACCTACTCCAGTTCCCTGGCCCACCTGTATATTACCGGATCACCAAAGCGACTAAGCTGGAAAGATGTAGAAGAGGCCCAACCGCTGCTGCTGCGCTTTTTACAGCGCCACAAGGGGATCGGTTTTGTCCTGACCAAGGGGGACAGCGAGGATGAAGTCTGTATTTTCCATGCCGGCGGCCGCCTTGACCTGAAGCCAGGCTTGAACCCAAAACAGACTGACCGTGAATTTTTAAGGCCCTACGGCATGCCGGAGTACCTGGTCGAAGAACTTTACCGTTTCGGACGCGGCAAACTCTGCGGTGACCTGGTCCTGTTCGGAGCCCTGGACGAAGAAGGCATCGCCTGTTTTGACGACCAGGTTGGCGGTCATGGTTCAGTGGGTGGGGAGCAGGCTCGGCCGTTTCTTATTCTGCCGATAGGGCACCCGGCGTTGGAGCAGGAGTTTCACTTCGGCTACGAATTCCTGTATTGGGATATCTTCCGGGCCAGGGTTGGCGACGACGACGAGGAAGCAGAGGAGAAAAGGCGCAAACACCGGGAGCAGTTCCAGAAGCGCAGGATCGCAGATTTAAAACATCTCCTTCACGACTGAAACCACGTACTTGAGATACTGCCCTTCCGGGAATGTCGCCAGAAAAGGGAAATCCTCGGCCTGCCCGGCGACATCGACAACTTGTAAGGTCCTGCCAGCGGCAAGGCTGCCCTTGCGCAACTCCTTGAGATATTCCGCTAAAGTCATTTTCTGTAAATTGGAAGAGGTAATCAGCAAGCCGCCAGGCTCGAGCAATTGCAGCGACTTCTCGACCAAATCGGCCGTTCCGCCGCTGGTCGTGAAGCGTCCGCGGCGGGTGGTGGAAAAACTGGGCGGATCCATCAACACGATATCGAAGCGACGATCGTTCCGGGCGAACCGATCGAGTGCGGCGAAACAATCACCGACAACAAACTCGTGAACCGCCGGGTCCATCCCGTTCAGCCTGAAGTTCTCACGAGCCATGTCCAGGTAACGGGCATTGGCATCGACGCTGGTCACCTGGCTGGCACCTCCGGCAGCCGCTGCCACCGAAAAAGCCCCCGTGTAGGCAAACAGGTTGAGAACGGAACATCCCGCCGCCAACTCCCTGAATGCCTGGCGGTTATCACGCTGGTCAGGAAAAATTCCGGTATGCAGATCCCTGACCAGGTCGACGTTGAACGAAAGGCCGTTCTCCCTGACCGTCACATTTTGCGGAGCCTCTGCTCCGGAGATAAGACGACTTTTGGGCTGCGCCGCTTTCTTGCCGGTACCCAGTCTGCGAGTTTCCTGGGGCCGATACTTGACATAGATTCCGTTTACGGAACCAATCTGCTGCAGGGCAGACGCCACGATCGGCAGATGTTTTTCCCACGCCAAGGTAAAATACTGGACCATCAGGAAATCGCCATACCTGTCAACAGTCAACCCCGGCAAGCCATCTGCCTCGGCATTCACCATCCGCCAGACCGTAGTGTCACTGAAGTCGATCCAGCGGCGTCCCTCAATAGCCGTTTGCAGGCGCTGCTGCAGGAATATCGCATCAAGCTTGGTGTGAGAAGATGACAGTACACGTGCCACGATCCTGGCTTGCGGATCAATTAATGCCGTACCGACGAATTGCCCACGGCCATCGACCAGATCGGCCACTGCGCCGCATGGCATTTCAGGCCACTGTTTCGTAAACCGGTCGGCAATCACCCAGGGGTGCCCGAGTTGCAGCATGCGGACCGTTTCAGAGCCGACCTCACAGCAAAAACGCTTGCGCCTTTTGGAACCCATCAATACAAACCTCCTGTTCAGATCGATGTATTTTAACCTGCAGCAGAGCTTAACGCACCCGCTTTTTTACACTTTTATTCGCCGCCGACCCAAGATTCCAGGCTGTAAGTGTTCCTGAAAATGCTTTTATTCATAAAAAGATCGTTTCAAGCCGAATATTTTGCCCAACTGATGCTATAATGAGCGGGCATTATCTGAAAGAGTTCGGGTATTAAGGAGAATGGAATGACGCGTGAATTCAAAAACAGAGTGAGGGAACGTTTCGGCCGGGCAGCCGAAGGCTATATCCGGGATGCGGG
>DAOVNV010000110.1 GCA_030630015.1 Desulfuromonadales bacterium
GGGTCGGGATGGATCCGGCCCGGCTGCGGGAAAAAGCGATCGAACGGGGAGTGCTGGCCCGGGCCCAGGCTGAGAATCTGACAGACCAGGACGCCCTGATGCTGATTTGCCGGCCCGGATTTTCCACGGCTGATGAAGTCACCGAAACATCCGGGCGAGGCGTCGGTATGGATGTGGTCAAATCCGCCGTGGAGGATCTCGGCGGGACGCTGAACATCCGGTCGGCACCGGGCGAGGGAACCCGTTTTCAGCTCAGGTTGCCTCTTTCCATCGCAATTATCAAGCTGATCCTGGTGCGATGCGCCGGATTTGCGTTGGCGCTGCCGGTGACGCGCGTGCAGAGGATTCTCGAGTTGCCCCGCGAGTCGCTGCAGTCTTCGGACGGACGGACTTCCTTCCTGCTGGACGAGGAGAGGGTGCGCCTTGTGCCTCTGGCGGCGGCCCTGGGGCTGGAGCCCGCCCCATTGGAGGAAACAGTCTGTGTCGTGCTTGCCGAAATGCACGGCGGCTTGATCGGACTGCAGGTTGATGATTTCCTTGGCCATCGCGATGCCTTTGTGAAAAACCTTGGCTTCCCGCTGAACCTGCTTGACGGCTTGAGCGGAGCGACGATAGAGGGTGACGGCTCCGTCCTGTTCATCGTAGACCCGCAAACTCTTCTGGGCGCAGATTCATCGGAGGCTGTGGCCTGACTCTGGAGAGCAAAATGCCTTTTCATCAACTGACCGACACGCAACTGGATGCAGTTAGAGAAGTCAGCAATATTGGCATGGGACATGCGGCGACAGCCCTTTCCCAGATGATCGGCCAAAGGGTCGAATTGCGTGTCCCTCAGGTGATGGTCGCGCCGATCGCCAAGGTTCCCGACTGCCTTGGCGGACCTGAAAAACTGATGGCCGGGATTTTTCTGCAGATATTGGGGGAGGCTCGTGGCAATATCATGCTGCTTTTTCCCGAACAGAGCGCCTGTCATCTGTGCAATGCCCTGCTGGGGCGTAAAGAAAAGTGTTTGATCCTTGATGAAGATACCGCCTCTACCCTGAAAGAGGTGGGCAACATCCTCGCCTCGGCTTATCTAAATGCACTCGGCAGCCTGATGCGCCGTACGTTGATCCCCTCGGTCCCCTGCCTGGCATACGATATGGCTGGAGCACTTGTCGATGCCATCCTGATCGACCTCGGTCAGTCGGGGGACCTGGCTCTGATGATCGAGACCGAGTTTGGTGGCGACATCGGCCGCGAAAAACCGGTCAGGGGGCATTTCTTCCTGATCCCCGACCCGCAAACCTTCGAGACTTTTCTGATGGCGGCGGGGGGGATACGATGAGTCGGCGGGTGGGCATTGCAGAATACCGGGTGGCGTGCAGCCCGGCGGTTCTCAAGGCGGTTGGGCTTGGCTCCTGCCTGGCGGTCAGCCTGTATGATGCGGAACTTTCCCTGGGGGGGGCTGGCTCACACACTGCTGCCCGGTAGTCAGGGAGACGGGGAAAGTGCCAGCCCCGCAAAATATGTCGACGGAGCGATTCGCCTGATGGTCGAGGCATTGGTCGGGCAGGGTGCGGACAAACAGCAACTGGTGGCAAAGATTGTCGGGGGAGCCAACATGTTCGAGGCTGAATTTCTGAGTCTGGTTGACGGCATCGGTGCACGCAGTGCGCATTCCGCCCGCGAGACCCTTACTGAACTCGGCATCCCCCTGGTCGCAGAAGATGTCGGTGGCAACCGGGGGCGCACCGTGGAATTTGACCTTGCTAGCGGCAGATTGATGGTTTACTGTGCACGGGAAAATTCAGAGACCAGCTTGTAGCTTTTCCCTATATAGGAGGATCGGATGTTCCGATTTCTGATATCTGTTTCAACTGTGGCTATCGCAATATCTGTCGCGGCAGTTTCCTGCTGGGCCGCTGATCTGGAAGAGGTCGTTGCTGCTCTGCAAACGCCTTTTCAGGCTGAAACAGCTCACAACAGGCGAATTCGCGATTACAGCGCCGATTTTTTCCAGCAATCCCAAATCGCTTCGTTAAATCGTGTTCAGCAGGCTCATGGCAAAGTCACGGTGCAGTTTGACGAGCAGCTTCAGGGAGAAGTGCCAAAAATCAGGTTCCGCTGGGAATACGTGCAGCCGTCGGCCCAGGAAATTGTCTCCAACGGTGAGCAAATCTGGGTTTATCTGCCAGAAAATAACCAGGTGATTGTGACCAAAACTGACTCGGCTGCTGAAGCTGGGGAAAACAACCCGATGGCCTTTCTGACCGGTCTTGGAAATCTGGCGCGTGATTTCCAGATTGCCTGGGCTGAGCCGGATCGCGACCCGGATGGCCACTATATTCTGGACCTTCAACCGCGGCGTGCCTCTGCCCTGCTGGCCCGACTGGTTATCGTTGTGGATCGCACGGCTGTTGAGACTCACCTCGCCGGATCCGCCGCTGCAGGTAAGCAGGTGACGTTTCCGATCCTGTCGACAACCATTTACGATGCCAACGGCAACAGCTCGATTATTGCGTTCCGAAACCTGCAGATCAATCGTGGGCCTTCTGTGAGCCAGTTCAACTTTGTGGTTCCCGCCGGTGTGGATGTGGTTCGTCCCGAAGAGGGAGGCCTCGGTTTTTAGGGTATTTGACCCCTGCTTGAAGCCAGCCGCACCCCGGAGGAAACCCTTTCCCCCGGGGTGTTTTTATGTTATAAATGCTTGTTTATAGGAAGAAATTTCTCATTTTCAGGGGGCTTGCGGCCAGCAAGGTTCGGGCGCTCCTGGCCGCGTTTCTCCCCCGGTCTGATACGATCGGGACAGGAATGGAAAGGATGTGTTCTTGGTGAAGCATACCGTGAGTCTGGTCAGTCTGGGGTGTCCGAAAAACCTGGTGGATGCCGAAGTCATGCTTGGTCACCTGCCGACTGATCGTTACGAAATTGTCACAGATGAAAGCCAGGCTGACGTAATCATCGTGAATACCTGTGCGTTCATCCGCGAGGCGAAAGAAGAATCGGTTGAAACCATCCTGGATGTTGCCGATTACAAGCTGAATGGCCGCTGTCAACTCCTGGTTGTGAGCGGTTGCCTGCCTCAGCGCTACCAGGTGGAACTGGCTGAAGACCTGCCGGAAGTTGATCTCTTTGTCGGAACGGCAGACGCCCCGCGGGTCGTCGAACTGCTTGATCAATATCTGCAGGGACAATCTCCCGGGCACGTGATCGGCCTGCCCGATTACCTGTATGATCATGAAACGCCCCGGGTCACTTCTTCTCCCTATTACTCGGCCTATGTCAAGATTGCCGAGGGCTGTTCCAACCACTGCTCCTACTGCGTGATTCCCAGTATCCGGGGGACCTTGCGCTCGCGGCCGATCTCTTCGATTGTGGCGGAGGTCGAGCGTCTGGTCAGCGAAGGGGTCAAGGAGATCAACCTGATCGCCCAGGATGTCACGGCCTACGGAGCGGACCGGGATGATGGTGCGGCAATCGAGCCGCTGCTGCGGGAACTGGTTAGCATAGAGGGTCTTGTCTGGTTGAGATTGCTGTATGCGTACCCGGATGGCATCAGTGATGAGCTGCTCGACCTGATCGCATCCGAAGAGAAAATCTGCAAATATCTCGACGTGCCGATCCAGCATATTGATGACGCCTTGCTGGGGGCCATGAACCGCCGGATTGATGAGGCGGGCATCCGGGGACTTCTTGAGCGTATTCGATCCAGGATGCCCGATGCAACCCTGCGCACCTCCCTGATTGTTGGTTTCCCTGGAGAGACTGACGAGCAGTTCCGTAAATTGCTGGCTTTTGTTGAAGAAGGCCATTTCGAGCGACTTGGCGTCTTCCGTTATTCGCAGGAAGAGGGCACCGCTGCTGCCAGGCTGGACAGCCAGGTGCCGGAACGGACCAAGCAGGCCAGGTACCGGCGTCTGATGAAGGCCCAGTCGCGGATATCCTTTCGGAAGAACCGGGCTCTGGTCGGCAGGGTCGAACCGGTTCTGGTTGAGGGTTACAGCGATGAAACCGACCTGCTATTGGGTGGCCGGGCCATTTGCCAGGCCCCGGATGTCGACGGACAGGTTTACATCACAGCCGGTCAGGCAAACGTGGGTGATATCGTGTCGCTGCGGATCACCGACTCTTCCGAGTACGACCTGATTGGTGAAATCGTCGAGGCTTAAGGTGCTTCGTTCCCGACCCTTCATTCTTGTCCTGTTGGCCCTCGTTCTGGCCGGAACCTGGTGGCGGCTGCAGCCGGAGCCCGGTCAGCTCCGCGAGGTGCGTCTGCTGCTGGGCACGACCATTGAGATTGTTGCCGAACACCCGGATGCCGACCGGCTTGAAGATGCAGTTGCAGCGGCTTTTGACGAGATTCAGCGGCTTGAATGGTTGATGGACCCGCAGCGTCCGGACAGTGATGTCGCCCGATTGTCTGCTACGGAAAAATCGCTCAAGGTTGCTCCCGAAACGGCCCGAGTCGTCGAACTGGGGCTTGACGTGGCTCGCAGAAGCGACGGTGCTTTTGATCTGAGCCTCGGACGGCTTAAGGCGCTGTGGGGGCTTGATGGTTCGACGCCGCAAGTTCCCGGGGCGCAGGAAATCGCTGCCGCTCTGCAGGGCATCGGGCCCGAGGCTCTGCAGTTGGAAGGGCTTGAGATCCTTAAAAGTGATCCCGGCCTGAGTATTGATCTCGGCGGGGTTGCCAAGGGCTTTGCCGTGGACCGGGCTGTTGCCGTCCTGGGCGAACACGGGGTTACCAGCGCCGCAGTGAATGCCGGCGGCGACATGTATCTGCTTGGATCCCGCGGCAAACGGCCCTGGCGGATCGGTATCCAACACCCCCGCAAAAGCGGAGCGGTGCTGACTTCGGTGGAGGCCAGCAACCTGGCGGTAGTCACCTCCGGCGACTACGAACGGTTCTTTGAACAGGATGGTCGTCGCTATCATCATCTGTTCGATCCGCAGAGCGGTTATCCGGCCGATGCGTGCCAGAGCGTCACTGTTCTGGCTGACAGTGTGGCTTTGGCGGATGCACTGGCCACGGCCCTGTTTGTCCTCGGTCCGGAGCGGGGGCTTGAGTTGTTGTCAGCTTACGCCGGAGTCGAGGCCCTGATTATTGCCGGGGATGGCCGCATGCACCCCAGTTCCGGCTGGAAGACTTTTGTCCCGTCGGACGACAGCGGTTCATAGAATGCGATTGTTGGAAAAAATACGCATGACGACCGGGGACTGTCTGCTTGCCGTCGGCTTGTTGAGCCTGGCCCTAGCGGGACTGGTGTGGTGCGCGACGGGACCCGTCGGAGAACGTGTGGTCGTTTCCGATGGCCAGAAGGTCTTGTACACGGCTCCGCTGGACACTTTCATCGAAGTGGACCTGGAAGGTCCTCTCGGGCTGACCCGCCTGCGTATCGATGAGCAGGGGGCCAGGATCATAGGCTCGCCCTGTCCCCTCAAGGTCTGTATGGGCATGGGGCCGGCGCGGCGTGACGGAGACATCCTGGCCTGCCTGCCCAATCAGATTCTGGTTGAGGTGGTCGGAGCCAGGGCGGAGGACGCTCCCTATGACTTGCTCAGCCGCTGATCAGGCCGAACTCGCCCGGGTGCGCCGCAACATTTTTCTTGCCCTGTTTGCCGCCCTGGCCGTCGCGCTGCATACTCTGGAGGTGCTGCTTCCGACCCCCGTTCCCTGGTTCCGGTTGGGGCTGGCGAATGTTCTAACCCTGGTGGCACTGTTCCTTTATGGCGGCCGTGCCGCCTGGACTGTCAGCCTGGTACGGGTCGGTCTGGGGTCCCTGCTGTTGGGGCGCATCTTCAGTCCCGGTTTCTGGCTCGCCCTGGCAGGCGTGATCGTTGCGACCGGCATGATGATTGCCGCCTGGCACTGGGGGCGTCGCTGGCTCGGTCCGGTCGGCGTTTCCATGCTGGGTGCCGCCGGTCATGCCGTGGGGCAGCTCACGGTTGCCTGGGCTCTGCTGGTCAGGCAT
This sequence comes from Desulfuromonadales bacterium, assembly GCA_030630015.1. GTDB lineage: Bacteria > Desulfobacterota > Desulfuromonadia > Desulfuromonadales > BM103 > JAQYVZ01. The sequence continues at coordinate 5,955 of DAOVNV010000110.1, forward strand.
GCTGGCATCTGGCAGATTTTCCCGGTATTTCTGCTGGTGGCTGTGATCACCGGGATCCTGACCGGCTGGGTCGCCGCCGTTCTGCTTGAGCATTTGCAGCAGTACGAACCGTTTCGGAAAATTGAGCAAGAGACATAACCATGCAAACCTACTGGCCTCTGCTTCCCTATCTTGCCCCGCCTCTGTTAGGCGCGATCATCGGTTATGTGACCAACCGGATCGCAATCCGCATGCTGTTCAGACCCTTGCGGCCCTGGCGGGTTCTAGGTCTGCGCGTTCCCCTGACCCCCGGGATCATCCCGGCCAAACGGGGTGAACTGGCCACCCGCATGGGAGAGATGGTCGGCAGCCACCTGTTGACTGGCGAGGACGTCAGGCAGGCCCTGGAGCGGCCCGGATTTCGTACGGAACTTAAGGGCGCTGTCGATGAGAAGCTGACCGCATTTCTTGACAGGGAACTGGGTCCGGTCGAAACGCTCGTTCCCGACGACTACCGGGGCCGCTTTCGTGAGTTCATCGACATAATGCGCTGGAAGGTCGTCAAACTGATCGGCGACTATCTGCACAGCCCAGGTTTTGAGGAAGGACTGCGAGTCTATCTGCGCCGGACGGGCGACAATCTGCTGTCGAGAGATCTGGAAAGTTTCCTGACGCCGGAACGCTACCGGGATTTACAGTCGCATCTCGATGACCGTTTTAGTCCCCTGCTCTCTTCGCCGGAGCTGGCCGAAGGAGTGGCGCGCCTGGTCGATGATCGCATCGAACGGCTGCTGCAGAGCGATCGCAGCCTGCGCGAACTCTTGCCCGAAGACCTGATTGAAGTGATCTTCGCGCAACTCGAACGGGAAATTCCGCCGCTGCTGGAACGTTTTGGCGGCCTGCTGCACGATCCGGTCTTCAGACAGCGCCTGGTGGAACGGGCCCACAAAGGGCTTGAGTCCTTTATTGATTCTCTGGGAGGTCTGGCCGGCCTGTTGTCCGGTTTTATCAACCTGGATCAGGTCTACAAGAAAATCCCGGAGTTCCTGGACCAGGCTGCCGAGGAGATTGCCGACTGGCTGCGGGAAGAGCGCACCCAGCAACAGGTGGCGGTGATGTTGCGGGAGCGGCTGGAGGCGCTGCTGAATCGGCCCATCGGCAGTTTCATGGAAAAAATCCCCTATGAAAAAGTTTCGGGCATGCGGCGTTTCCTGCGCGACCGGGCGGTCGATGCGGTCAAGAGCCGCCGTGCGACTGAACTGACCCTGTCCGTTGTCGAGAAGTCCATTCAGCGGATCAAGGATCGTTCTTTTCGCAGCCTTCTTGACCAGGCGCTGCCAGATGGAGGCGTCGAACGTCTCCAGGACTTGGCGGCAGAACGGCTGTTGTCTGTTTTGCGTTCGCCCGAGGCCGAAAAGGCCATTGACGGCGTCCTGCGTGAGCAAATCGAGGAACGCTTCTACCGCCAGAAGCTGGGTCGGTTGTCGGCGCGTCTGCCCGCTGACGTGCGCGAGGAACTGGCCGAGGGGATCTGTCGTCAACTGGGTGATGTCCTGAGCAAGGAAGTGCCGTCCCTGCTTGAAACCCTGAATATTACTCGCATGGTTGAGGACAAGGTCAACCGGCTCGATATTCTCAAGGTTGAAGGGCTGTTGCTCGGTGTGATGCAGGAGCAGTTCAAATATATCAACCTGTTCGGGGGCCTGCTCGGCTTCCTGATCGGACTGTTGAACCTGGCCGTTATTTACTTGATGTGATGTAATGTAATTATTCAGCCTCTCAGCGAGGGCATGTGGTCTACAGCTATTGCCTGCGTCCAATGTTGTCACTTAACTTCCCGCATGCAACAGCTATAGCCCACATGCTGTGCTGTTAGTCAGGCAGCTGAATAGTTACAATGATTGGTAATTATTCAGCCTCTCAGCGAGGGCATGTGGTCTACAGCTATTGCCTGCGTCCAATGTTGTCACTTAACTTCCCGCA
>DAOVNV010000170.1 GCA_030630015.1 Desulfuromonadales bacterium
AGAGATGTGCTCTTGAATCTCGACTGCGCCCTGATGCAGGGCTATCTGTACAGCAAGCCGCTGCCTGCGGAGGAATTTCTCGCCTTCAGTTTGGGGTAGCCTAGGAGGCTGTCGGACTATTCATAAGCTGGAATTTGTTCTCCCTCCTTTCTGCACCATATTTTCCATGGACCCGTGGTTGACATGTTTGTCCGGTCTGTTTCGGGTCCGTACCCTGTGACTTTTCTGCCCTCCTGGTTTTTCCCCGGTATGTGTCCAACTTCGGTTGTTCTGTTTCTTCCGGCAGAAGTTGACTGACAGCAGCAACCAAAAATCCTGTTAACATGATAATTTCGAACATGACTGACCTCCTTGATGTATCCATTAGAGGTCACCGGTGTGACACAATAAGTCATACCTGTGGCAGTGAGTGGTCCGACGGTCAATAGCACAAACATCTTCCGCTATGACAGGTTTAATACCAAAAAACATAAAGCTAAAGGCGTATCGCGCAGAGCCCGCAGGGACCGCAGAGAAAAGCATTATCCAAAAGACTAAACATAAATGATTGGTAACTATTCAGCATCTCAGCGAGGGCATGTGGTCTACAGCCATTGCCTGCATCCAATGTTGTCACTTAACTTCCCGCAAGCAACAGCTATAGCCCACATGCTGTGCGGTTAGTCAGACAGCTGAATAGTTACAAATGATTTCAGATTTTATTGTGATTGCTCTGCATTTTTTGCGGACTCGCCTCAGGGTGCCGGAAGTGTGTCAAATCAAGACTAAAAGGTACGAAGTGTTAACGGGTTTGGCCGTTGACGGAGTGTTGAAAATCGTATACAGTATGCAATGCTCAGCCCCCGGACCAAGTTTCATTCGGGTGGTATATATTTTTATTCCCTGGACAGATAGTACATGAGGACGGTTCGTTCTTATCCCACAAATTCCTGATGAGGAGGATGACATGATTGAAGCTTATTTACGCCATGAGCAGGAGAGAAATGCTCAAGGGATTCCGGCGCTGCCGCTGAATCCGGAGCAGGCCGCGGGACTGTGCAAACTGCTGCAGGCGCCCCCTGCCGGCAAAGAGGACTTTCTGCTGAACCTGCTTAAGGAGCGGGTTTCTCCGGGTGTCGACCCTGCAGCCGAAGTCAAGGCTGATTTCCTTGGCGAGATACTGGCCGGGAAAGTGAGTTCTCCGCTGGTTTCCAAGCTGGATGCCGTCAAGATTCTCGGCACCATGATCGGCGGCTACAATGTCAATTATATGATTGCAGCTCTCTCTGACGCCGAGGTTGCCGATGAGGCGGTTTGCGCCCTTTCCGGCACCACCCTGGTCTACGATGCCTTTGATGAGGTTCTCGAACTCTCCAAAAGCAACGCCAAGGCCAAGCAGGTCATCGAGAGTTGGGCCGCGGGCGAATGGTTCACCGGCAAGCCCGAGCTGGCTGAAGAAATTACCGTCAAGGTTTTCAAGATTGACGGCGAGATCAACACCGACGACTTCTCTCCGGCCGGTGACGCCTGGAGCCGCCCCGACATTCCGCTGCATGCGTTGGCCATGGGCAAGACCCGTTTCCCCGGGCGCCTTGCCGAGATCGCCGAATGGCGCGCTGCCGGCAACCAAGTTGCTTTCGTTGGCGACGTGGTCGGCACTGGCTCTTCACGTAAGTCGGCCTGCAACTCCGTACTGTGGCACATCGGCGACGATATCCCCGCCGTTCCCAACAAACGCCGCGGCGGCGTGATCATCGGCAGCGTTATCGCTCCGATTTTTTTCAATACCGCCCAGGATTCCGGCGCCCTGCCGTTGATGATGGATGTTGCCAAGGTCAATGACGGCGATGTGATCACTATCAATACAGCCAAGGGTGAAGTGACCAAGGACGGTGCCGTGGTCTCGACCTTCGAGATCAAGCCGAACACCGTTGCTGATGAATTCCGTGCCGGTGGCCGCATTCCGCTGATCATCGGTCGCAGTCTGACCGAAAAAGCTCGTGAGGCTCTCGGCTTGCCCGAGACCGACATCTTCACCCAGCCGGTTAACCCGACTCCCAAGCCGAACCAGGGCTACTCCCTGGCACAGAAGATGGTCGGCCGGGCCTGTGACGTTGAAGGTGTGCTGCCAGGCACCGCCTGTGAGCCGATAATGACCACGGTTGGCTCCCAGGACACGACCGGTCCGATGACCGCCGACGAACTGAAGGAACTGGCCTGCCTCAAATTCCAGTCTCCGATGTTCATGCAGTCTTTCTGCCACACGGCCGCTTATCCCAAACCGGCCGATGTGAAAATGCACAAGTTCCTGCCCGACTTCATTGCCGAGCGCGCCGGTGTCCCCCTGAAGCCCGGTGACGGCGTCATCCACAGCTGGCTGAACCGTCTGCTGGTTCCTGACACTGTCGGTACCGGTGGAGACTCCCACACCCGCTTCCCGATTGGCATCAGTTTCCCGGCCGGTTCCGGTCTGGTCGCTTTCGGTGGAGCCCTCGGCTTCATGCCTCTCGATATGCCCGAGTCGGTTCTGGTGCGTTTCAAGGGTGAATTAAATCCTGGCATTACCTTGCGTGACGCGGTCAACGCGATACCCCTCTGGGCGATCAAGCAAGGCCTGATGACTGTTCCCAAAAAGAACAAGAAGAATATCTTCAACGGGCGCATTCTCGAGATGGAAGGCCTCGATATCAGTGTCGAGCAGGCTTACGAACTGACCGACGCCGCTGCCGAGCGCTCCGCGGCCGCTGGTTGCATCCAGCTCAAGGAAGATGCCGTCGCGACCTACCTGCGCTCCAACGTGGCTCTGATGGAAAGGATGATCGAAGAAGGTTATCGTGATGCCCAGACCCTTCAGAACCGGATCGACGCTGTCAATGAGTGGCTGAAGGCACCGAAACTGCTCAAGGCCGATGCCGATGCTGAGTATGCTGCGGTCATCGAAATTGATCTTGCCGAGATCACCGAGCCGATCCTGGCCTGCCCGAATGATCCCGATGATGTCAAGGTACTCTCCGAGATTCAGGGCACCGAGATCAATGACGTCTTCATCGGTTCCTGCATGACCAACATCGGTCACTTCCGTGCCGCCGCCAAGATCTGGGAAGGGCACAAGTTCAACCCCAATGTCCGTACCTGGATCTGCCCGCCGACCCGTATGGATCAGGGCAAGCTCAAGGACGAGGCCTACTTTGCGATCTTCAACCAGATCGGCGCCCGCATCGAAACTCCCGGCTGCTCGCTGTGCATGGGCAACCAGGCGCGCGTGCCTGACGGAGTTAACATGTTCTCTACCTCGACCCGTAACTTCGACGACCGGATCGGTACCGGCGCCCAGGTTTACCTCGGTTCCGCCGAACTCGGCGCGGTGACTTCCCTGCTCGGCAGGCTGCCGACTCCGGCCGAATACCTGGCTGAGTACAAGGAGAAGGTTGAGCCGTTCAAGGATGAGGTTTACGAGTATCTGCAGTTTGATGAGATGAAGGGTTTTGATGCCATTTATCATCAGCGTGATCTGTAAGAGCTGATTAACATCAGCTTGTATAAAACAAGAAAAAGGCCGTCCCGTTTGGGGCGGCCTTTTTTGTGAGTACTCTTCGAATTGTAGGAGCGGTCTCCTGACCGCGAAGAGGTTGTTTGTTAACCGGCAGAAAAAACTTCGCGACCGGGAGGTCGCTCCTACACTGTTTGCTTTCTAACCGGGGACAGTCCCCTTATCGATCTCTACTCATAATCAATCTGCATCTGGCTGCCGGTCATCGGTTTGCCGTCGAAGCCGTTTGCCTGTCCCCAGAAAGAAACGATCTTCATCAAAAGTTTGGCGGCAGTCATTTCCGAGACACGGCTGGGCTCCGGGACCAGTTCCACGATATCGACGCCGCGCAGATCGACATTCGTTCTGGCGAACAGCGCCTCGATGATCTCGATTATCTGGTACCATATGAGCCCACCCGGTTGCGGCGTGCCGACTCCCGGAACGTAAGCAGGGTTGAAGGCGTCCATATCGATCGACAGGTAAACTGGCCCTTGCAGGGAGCTGACTCTTTGCAGGAAAGATTCCCACTGTCCCTTGCCACGCAGGTCCCAGTCCATAAACAGGCTGATGCGCGGTTCATGCTCCACCAGTTCGACTTCAGATTCATACACTGAACGAACTCCGGCCATGAGAAGCTCGTGACCTTGTTCCAACAGGCGCTTGGCCGGGCAGGCATGGTTGAATTTACTCCCTTGGTAGCTGTCGCGCAGGTCGGCGTGTGCATCAAGGAACACCACTGTGCCCGGTTCAGGCATGCGCCCGGCGACCAGCGCTGGTGTGATAGAATGTTCACCACCGAGACTGATAAACAGGTTGTCAGCAGGAAAAGACGAGACATGTTTGCTGAGTCGGGCATGCCACTCGGCTTCGTCGAGATCCGTCGGTTCAGTAAAAGCCGAGGCCACCGACAGGGACATATGCTTGAACGGTGACCAGCCGCCATCTTCTTCAAAGAATTCAAGTTGGTCAGAGACCTCGAAAATTGCATCCGGCGCTTTTGCCGTCCCCGGTTTGAAAGAGACCGTGCATTCCAGTGGGACGGGCAGAATCACGATGTCGGCCTGGTCGGCCGGTGCATTCGGCAGGGAAAGGAATTTTTGCTCAGACATGGGAACCTCGTGTAGAGAATTTTGAATTTTGAATGCTTAATTTTGAATTAGAGTCACTCACCACCCGCAACAGATTCTTCCACTACCTCGATCATGGCTGTCAGCAGATGATCCAAGTCTTCCTCGCTGATAATGTAGGGCGGCATGATGTAAACCAGTTTGCCGAACGGCCGGAGCCAGACGCCCTTGTCGATGAAGCTTCTGGTAATGGATGGCATGTCGACGGGTCGCTCCAATTCAAGGACACCGATGCCGCCCTTGATGCGTACGTCGGCGATTCCCGGTATATCGCAACAGGGGCTCAGGCGTTTCTCAAAAGTGGCTTGCATGGTTCGGATTCGTTCTTGCCACGGGCTTTCGAGCAGCAGGTCTATGCTGGCACAGGCGATACTGCAGGCCAGCGGGTTGGCCATGAAGGTTGGGCCATGCATGAAGGCGCCCGGAGGATTGGAGGAGATGGTGTTGCTGACCTCAGGTGTGGTCAAGGTGGCGGCCATGGACAGGTACCCACCGGTCAGGGCTTTGCCGAGACACATGATGTCCGGTGATATCCCGGCCTGCTCACAGGCGAACAGGCTGCCGGTGCGGCCAAAGCCGGTGGCGATTTCGTCGGCAATCAACAGGATCTGGTGGTCGTCGCAGATAGCCCGCACCTGGCGCAGGTATTCAGGACAGTAAACCC
>DAOVNV010000270.1 GCA_030630015.1 Desulfuromonadales bacterium
ACGGTATGCCGATCTACCAGCAGTCGCTAACATGTCCCGGAGCCTATGCCGTCACGTCAGACAGCGGCGTATCCTTTGCCCCCTTGCATACGGAAGAAATATCCAAGTGGATCGTGGACGGAACAAAACCGGAAAATTTCGATAAATTCACCTCAGGGAGATTCGATGCTTAAAAGACTGCATGAAAATAAAAATAAGGAAACAGTGATAATTGTTTTTGATGGTCAGCCACTCGAAGTTCCTACTGGAGAGACGGTCATTGCCGCAGTTATGGCAGCTGGAGCAGGTTACACCCGCACTACGTCCGTTAGTGGGACACACCGTGCCCCATATTGTCAGATGGGAGTTTGTTTTGAGTGCCTGATGGAGATTGATGGTATACCGAATCGGCAGGCTTGCATGCTCCAGGTTAAAGAGGGGATGGTGGTCAACCGGCAACATGGCGCCAGGGGGTTGGACAATGAATAGTCACTATGATTTTGTCATCGTCGGTTCAGGACCGGCGGGACTGGCCGCAGCGGTTACGGCTGATAAACTGGGGCTTAAAACTGCCCTGTTCGATGAACAGTTTGAACCCGGCGGGCAGATTTACCGCTCTATGGAGAGCAGTGTTGCCGAAAATGCTCCGGTTTTAGGAGAGGATTATTTGTGTGGCAAAGCGCTGGTCAGCTCTTTTCGCGATTCCTCTGCTGAATACATTCCCGGTACGACGGTCTGGAACCTCGACGGTACGCTCAATCTTGATGTTCTGACCGATCAACAGGCGCGGCGGGTAAAGGCGCGTCATATCATGATTGGTGTCGGCGCTATGGAGCGGCCGGTTCCTCTTCCCGGCTGGACGCTGCCGGGAGTGATGGGGGCTGCAGCTGCCGATATATTGTTTAAATCGGCCGATATGGTTCCTGGAGAAAAAGTCGTCCTCGCTGGGAGCGGTCCATTGTTGTTGCTGGTGGGCTGTCATCTGGTTGATAACGGCGTCAAGCTTGCCGCTATGGTTGAGACCTCGGGTTTGCGTGAATACAGCAAAGCGATTCCCTTTTTGCCGGGAGCCTTGCGCCTCAATCACTACCTGCGCAAAGGGTTGATGATGCGCTGGAAGATCAGGCGTGCCGGAGTTCCTCTCTATCTAGGTTGTCGTGATCTGGCGGTGCTTGGCAATGAACAGGCTGAAGGGTTAAGCTTTACCTGCCGGGGTAAAACTAAAGAGATTCCTGCCACCACAGTACTGCTACACGAAGGGGTCATCCCGAATCTGCGTCTTAGCCAGCTTGCCGGTTGCAATCATGAATGGTACGCGCCGCAACGTTACTGGCGACCGGTGCTCGACTGCTGGGGTGGGAGTACCGTGCCGGGAATTTCAGTTGCCGGAGACGCCGGTGGCGTTTGGGGTGTTAAGGTGGCAGAAGCCGCCGGTCATTTGGCTGCGCTTGATACCGCCTGCCGCTTGCAGGTGATCTCGGAAAGTGAACGGGATAGCATGGCTAGCCCTTATGCGCAGGCTGCCAAACGGGAAAAGTTGATCCGGCCGTTTCTTGATCACGTTTTCCCGCCGAGCAGTCAAGCACTGGTGCCGCCCGATGACGAGACCATCGTCTGTCGTTGTGAAGAACTGACCGCCGGGCAGATTCGCGAAGCGGTTGCTTTTGGGGCGCGTGATCCCGGTCAGGTCAAGGGGCAGACGCGCGCTGGAATGGGCCCCTGCCAAGGGCGGATGTGCGGGACAACCGTAGCTGAAATGATTGCCGCTGGCAGCGGGGTCGATATCGCTTATGTCGGGCAACTGCGGGTGCGACCGCCGCTGAAACCGATGACCATTAATCAACTTGCCGATCTGGAGTTTCCCGATGAGTACTGAGCATTATGATGTCATTGTTATCGGTGGCGGGATTCAGGGGTGCGCAACTGCACTTCATTTGGCTCGCAGGGGTCGCAAGGTTCTGATTCTTGAGGCGGAGTCGTGTGGTCGCCATGCCTCGGGAGCCAGCGCTGGTGGCATCCGCTGCCTGAATCGTCTGGTGCAGGAAATCCCTCTATCCCTTGCCGCTCAGCCGTTGTGGCCGGAACTGTCTGCCAATTTGGGGTTTGATTGCGGTTTCCGGTCGACGGGTCAGATTCGGATTGCTGAGAATGACAAAGATCTGAAAGTTCTCGCAAAACGGGCTG
>DAOVNV010000235.1 GCA_030630015.1 Desulfuromonadales bacterium
CTTTTGCTACTGTCTTCAATACTGGCCCGATAGTGTCGACTTCGTTATAGAAGGGAATACCGACCACGATGTCCGCTTCGCCTATCTCCTCCGCCTGGCTCAAGGGCTCCCACATAGCCTCCCTAAAGCACTCCTCCACTCCCTCGAAAGAGGCTGCCTCTGCTCTTTCTCGAGCGGGTGTTTGCTGCCAGGTTAGGCGAGCTGGTGCGGATAGAATCGCCGGACGGCCGCTCGCTGACCGGCGAGGTGCTCAAGATCTTCGGTGACCAGGTGCTGATCCAGGTTTTTGGTGGCACCCAGGGGCTGGATACCTGTAACACCACGGTCAGCTTCAGTGACGCCGTGATGCGCGCGCCCCTTGGCGCCGGAACCCTGGGGCGGGTTTTTGACGGTTCCTTTCGCCCGCGCGACGGTCTGCCCATGTTTATCCCGGAATTCCGGGTACCGGTGGTCGGCGCACCGATCAACCCGGTGGCGCGCGCTCATCCGGAAGAATTCATCGAAACCGGCTTTTCGACCATCGACGGTCTGAATACTCTGGTCAAAGGCCAGAAATTACCGATCTTCTCCTGTTCCGGTTTGCCCGCCCGTGAGATCACCGACCAACTTCTGCGTCAGGCCCGACTCCCCGATGGCGGTCCCTTCGTGCTGGTTTTTGTCGCACTTGGTCTGACCCATTTCGAGTACCAGTTCTATCGCCAGACTCTCGAGCATATGCAGAGCCGCTTTGTCGCTTTCATCAATCTGGCTGACGACCCGGTGGTCGAACGGTTGCTGGCGCCAAGGCTGGCTTTGACCGTCGCTGAGGACCTGGCCTTTCGCCAGGAGATGGATGTGCTGGTGGTCATCACCGACATGACCAACTACTGTGATGCCTTGCGCGAAATTTCCACCGCCCGTGAAGAGTTGCCCGGCCGACGCGGTTACCCTGGCCATATGTATTCCGACCTGGCCTCCCTTTATGAACGAGCCGGGCGCATTCATGGTCGTAAGGGCTCAGTCACCATGATTCCCACCGTTACCATGCCGGAAGATGATATCACCCATCCGATCCCCGACCTGACCGGTTACATCACCGAGGGCCAACTGGTGCTCTCCCGCGAACTGCACCAAAAGGGCATCTATCCACCGGTAGACGTCTTGCCGAGTCTCTCGCGCCTGATGCAGCACGGCATCGGCAAGGGTCAGACCCGCAAGGACCATCGTGACCTGGCCAACCAGCTCTACCGAACTTACGCCAAGGGTTGCGACCTGCGTCGTCTCGAAGCAGTGGTCGGCCGCGACGGTATGCTTGCCGATGATCGCCAAGTGCTCGACTTTGCAGATCGCTTCGAAGCCAACTTTGTCCATCAGGGCAAAGAACGCCGTACTATCGACGCCACCCTTGATACGGCCAAGAAGCTTCTCGATGAATTTCGGGAGGTGGCACGATGATTCAACCGACCCGCACTAACCTGCTCCTGCTCAAAGATCGCCTGCACTCTGTGCTCAACTGCACCACCATCCTCAAGGGTCGGCGGCAGGCGTTGATCAAAGAGTTCCTGAAAATCACCAAGCCGTTGATGCAGTCTCGCGAGGAGGTCAGCAAGGCTTATGCACGAGCCATTGATGCTTTACAGGTCAGCAAAGCCCGCGAAACGCCAGCAGCGGTCGATGCCCTGGCGATCATCAATCGTCGCAAAATTGCCGTGGAAGTGGCCGAAGGTAACCTGCTCGGCCTGCGTTTCCGCGACCTGACCATGCACGAAACGGTGGCGCGCACTTTCGATGAACGGCCTTACGACAGCTTTGGCACTTCGCTGTGGCTCGATGAAGCGATTGAGGAATTTGAAGGCATTGTCGAGGAGATGCTGTCGCTGGCGAGTTTCGAGGGCAAGTTCCGGCGTCTCGCTGAAGAGCTGGTGCGCCTGACCCGGCGCATCCGGATCCTTGAAGAACGGATCGCTCCTGAACTGCATGTGGATATTCACGCTATGGCCCAGTATCTGGCAGAGCGGGATCGGGAGACTTATTTCAGGTTGAAGCGTTTTAAAGGCTATGCGGAGCGGACTGTTGGAATGAGATAAGGGAAAAATCTACATCCGGCATTAATAGGCAAGCCTGGTCATAAAGGCGGTAATGTTCGATTATTTCAGAATCGATTCTAAGTGTCCGGGAAAAGCAGAAGTTAGCCAACGGTTACGAAATGGGGCGACTCTTACAGCCATTGATAAAGCTGAGATAATTGAGTCTGCTACTCGTGATGCATTAGTTAAAGCCTTTCCAGGGCGTGATCCAGGAAACCGTTTTATCCCATATGTCGAAATGCATGAATTCGAAGCATTACTTTTCAGCGATGCTGGCATCCTGGCTGAGAAGACCGAGATTGATCTATCGCAGATCCAGAGAATCATCGAAAAAACATAATAATCCTGAAGAGATAAACGACGACCCAATGAATGCACCATCTAAGCGCCTTAAAGAGTTAAGTAATGGTTACCGAAGGGTTGCCATGGGCAAAACAGTTTCTGAAGCGATAGGCATTCAAGCTATACAGAGGAAATGCCCCCATTTTAACAACTGGCTGACTAAACTTGAGAGATCAAGAGGGTGACTGTAAGGTTTAATGGTCTGATTCCGACCACCTCCGCCACAATTCCGCATAGGGGATTGTACGGAAATCAAGGCTCAAGCGTTCGCGCTCTGGACCGGGAGTAAAACCCTCCTCAAGCACTGCTTCTTCGATCGCCGGCATGTGCATTGCTCCCCACGGAATAATAATGGTGTCGTAACGATCCAGAGTTCGCAGCATACTGTCGATCACCACCTCATTGCGCTTGTCGAGGATGTCGAACATGACACCGGCGATGCCCTCCTCGGTCATATTCTCGTTGATCCAGAGATTGTATTCTGCAAGACCTTCAACCAGTTGCTTGTCGCCGAACAGGCTGCGACCGAGCTCATTGAGGAACTCGATTGTCAGCGGGTTGAATTGGTTGATATCAATATCCGCCCGGACAATATCCGGTTTGCCAGCTTCGCTATCGCCCCTATTTAACTCACCGAGATCATCCAGTTCGATCAGATTGCCGTCAATGAACATTTTCTCCTGGGACGTCAGACCAATGATCTCAGCCAACTTGCCGTAGTTGAACTGAGTCTCCAGCAAGCCGTCCTGCTCCGTCACCACTTCGGCCAGGATAATCGTGCCTTTGCTCGACATCGAACGAGCCAGGTCTTTGTAGTACTCTTCCTTGCCGATGTGCATCA
>DAOVNV010000020.1 GCA_030630015.1 Desulfuromonadales bacterium
GTGACGATAATCGAGGCCGTCTCCTTGGCGACATCGGTGCCAGTCCCCATAGCCACGCCGATATTGGCCCGACGCAGGGCCGGGGCATCGTTGACGCCGTCTCCTGTGACCGCCGTAAAGTGTCCCCCCTGATTGAGGGCGTCGACGATTTCCAGCTTCTGCATCGGTGTGACCCGTGCGAAGACTCTGGCATTGCGTACCTGCTCGAGGAAAAGGGCTCCATCCGGCTGATTGCTGTCCAGTTCGGAACCGCTGATCAGCTCCGATTCATTTGAGGCCAGCCCAAGCTCTCTGGCAATACCGAGGGCGGTCGCCGGGTGATCGCCGGTGACCATAACCACCTTGACCCCGGCCTTGCGGCAGATGGCGATCGAGTCCGGCACCTCGGGGCGCAGCGGATCGATGAAGCCGACCAGGCCGAGCAGGGTGAGCGGTGGTATCGTCAGGTGGCTCAGGCCGGTAGTGTCCGGTTGGTCGACAAGCCCTTCGGCGACGGCAAGGACCCGGTAGCCGGCCTGTGCCATGCGCAGCGCCTCGCCCTCAACCTCTTGGTAGTCCAGCGGTCGTGAGCCGGATTCCCCCTGCATGTCGTGGCAGAAATCAAGGACCTGTTCCATGGCTCCCTTGACGATGCAGCGGGTCTGGTCCGTGTGGACCAGACGAGCCGCATAGCGTAATTCTGATTCGAAGGGGATGTCGGCCAGGACGTTCACAGCTAACGCCTCTCCTTCCGGGTCGAGCCCCAGCTTGTGTGCGAATGCGAGCAGGGCGATGTCCATGGTGTCGCCGTTGTGAATCCATTCGCCAAGGGTGAACTTCAATGAGGCTTCGTTGCAGAGCAGGCCGGCCCTGGCCAGGCGGACAAGTTGGTCCTGTTCAGCTTTTGCAGGTTCTGAACCCTCCTTGGTTGTGACCTTTCCCGTTCCTGCATAGCCTTCGCCAGTCACCGCATAGTTGCGGCCGTCGGGCAGCCACAAATTGCGGACTGTCTGACGATTGACCGTCAGGGTACCGGTTTTGTCGCTGGCGATGCAGGTGCAGCTGCCGAGGCCCTCAACAGCCGTCAGACGTCTGACGATGACATTGCGCCGCGCCATGCGGTTCATGGCAATCGAAAGAGCGACCGTCATGGCGACCGGCAGCCCTTCGGGAATTGACGACACAGCCAGGGCTACAGCCATCAGGAAAACCTCATTGAACGGCGTTCCCTGCCAGAAGGCGATGACCCCGAGCAGGGTCACGAAACCGAGGACCAGATAGCTGACCTGTCGTGCGAAACGCTCCATGCGGATCACCAGCGGTGGTTTGGTCCCGCTAGTACTGGCCACAGCGGCGGCGATATGCCCGACCTCGGTCTGCAGCCCCGTGGCGACAACCACGCCTTGGCCGCGTCCCCGGGCAACACTGGATCCGGCGAACGCCATGCAGCTTCTTTCGCTTAAAGGGCACTCTTGTGCCGCCGGTTCCGTTTGCTTGGAGACGGCTTGGGACTCTCCGCTCAGCAATGACTCATCGATCGCCAGGCTGCAGATCTCAAGCAAACGAAGATCGGCCGGAACGCGGGATCCGGATTCGAGTAGAACAATATCACCAGGCACCAGGTCTTCGGCCGGGATCTCCTGGTGGTTATTGTCGCGGTGGACGCGGCAGGTGGTTTTCAACAGGTTCTGGAGTGCTGCGGCACTTTTTTCTGCTTTCCACTCCTGAAAAGTTCCGAGGCCGGCATTCAGCAGAATGACGGCGGCAATAAAGCCGGCGTCGGTCAATTCCCCGATCAACAGGGAGACGACCGCGGCGACGAGCAGGATGTAAATGAGCGGGCTGAGGAATTGATGCAGAAAAATAAGGCCCGGTCCCGGCGGGGGCTTGGACGGAAGCCGGTTCGCCCCGAACTGGCCTCTTCGTGCTGCAGCTTCGGTCGTATTGAGCCCCTTGGTGGAACTGCCGAGCTGTTGCAGGGCCGCTTCTGCCTCCAGAGTGTGCCAGGCAACACCTTTGTTTTCTGAATCTATGTTCATCCCAGCCATCATGTGCCCCTTCAGGAAATGGACGATGAACCCATCATCTGGATGCCGGCTTACATTATAGCAGTTTCCGTGCTGATTTCTGGCCGTGGCAGTCGACCGATGTTGACGCTTCAGCCAGGTCTGTGTTTAAATTCGCGGGAGCGGTAGCTTATGAAAAGGGGCGCAGTTTCCTGGAAGACGGACCGTAGCGAAACAGTGAACGTGAGGTCGACCAAGGATGGCCATAGCATACCTGGGATTGGGCAGTAATCTGGGAAACCGTCTGGCCTTTATGCGGGGTGGGCGGAATGCCTTGTGTGCCCGTCCCGAGATTGAACTTGAAGGTTCGTCGGGGGTTTACGAGACCGAACCACAGGGGGGGGCGCCTGACAGCCCGACGTTCCTGAATGCCGTGCTGGCTGTCAGGACAAGCCTTTCGCCGGGGGATCTCCTCGCTGCCTGTCGGGCCGTGGAAGACGAATTCGGCCGGGTTCGCCCTGGCGAATGGACCCCGCGGACTCTGGATATTGATGTCCTGCTGTATGATGACCGCATCGTTGCTGGGGAGGATTTGCAGATCCCCCATCCGCGTCTGCATGAGCGGCCGTTTGTGCTGGTCCCACTTGCCGAGATCGCTCCGGACTGTTTGCACCCGCAGCTGCATGAGACTATCAGCGCTCTGACCAAGAACTGTGCCGCCGGCAAGGCTGTCGAACTGCTGCGCGCTACCTGGTAATTTATTTTATGTTTGTTCGTCCCCTAATCTGGCTTCTTGTGGGTTTTCTGGTGTACACCGTTTATCAGGCTTTGCGGCGCGCGCTGAATGCACCCAAAAGCCCTCCGCCCGAGAAAACCTCTCGTGGCGAGGAAATGGTCAAGGATCCCCAGTGCGGCACCTACTTACCAAAATCCGATGCTTACCCGGCCCAGATAGACGGCCGGACCGTCTATTTCTGCTCACCTAAATGTCAATCAGCCTTTCAGAACAAGAAACAGGCTTGATGCAAGGAGTTGCAACGTGAAATTTTTTATCGATACCGCCGATGTTGACGAGATTCGTGCCGCCGGCGAACTGGGCCTGGTTGATGGTGTAACCACCAACCCCTCGCTGGTTGCCAAAAGCGGCCGGGATTTCCACGAGGTGCTCGAAGAGATCATTTCCCTGGTCGATGGACCCATTTCGGCCGAGGTCGTTGCCACCGATGCGGAGGGGATGCTGCGCGAAGCTGCAGTGTTGGCGGCGTTAGCGCCGGAAAAGATCGTCATCAAGGTTCCCATGACTGATGAAGGGCTTAAGGCAACCAAGGCCCTTTCCGATCAGGGGATCAAGACCAATGTCACCCTGGTTTTTTCACCTCTGCAGGCATTGCTGGCGGCCAAGGCGGGAGCGACCTACGTTTCTCCCTTTGTCGGCCGTCTTGATGATATCGGACATTCCGGTATGGAGATCGTCGAGCAGATTAGTGCGATTTTTGACAATTACGGCTACACGACCGAGATCATCGTGGCTTCCGTGCGAGGACCGCAACATGTCCTGGAGGCCGGTTTGATCGGCGCCGACATCTGCACGATCCCTTACAGTGTCATGCTGCAGTTGACCCGGCATCCGCTGACTGATATCGGGCTGGAGAAGTTCCTGGCGGATTGGCAGAAGCATCAGGAAAAATAGCTGTAAGTTTTAAGCTGTAAGCTATAAATGGATGTGCGAAAATAAAACGGGGACAGAATTAAACTCTGTCCCCGTTTTCCCTTGTGCCTTTGTCAGTTTTTTGCCGGGCGGATGATTGCGGAATCGAGCATCTCCTGCATTTCTCTGAGGGTCCCGGGCGCTTTGCTGCGATCAGTGTAGTAGAGAAAAAACCACTGATCACCGGCAAACCCGATCACGCCTAGAAAATAGACCAGTTGCTGGTGTTGCATGTAGTTCGCGGCCAGCAGGAATGCGTCTTTGGCTCCACGAACTTTCATTGGCGAGATGTCCCAATCGACGTCGGAAACCCCTTCCTCGCCTTCCAGGCTTTGCACTGCATATTTCGCAGAATTGCGCAGGGTTTTCGTGTTTGGCGGTTTCTCGCCGGGATTGAGCGGGCTGAAGTCGATGTCGAGATGGGCGCCGCCAATCTCGTGGTAGAGGATCGCCTCATTGGCTGCCAGGCGCTTGCGGGCCGCCTGCCGAAGTTGCTCTTGCGTCGGATCTGCACCCTGGGCTTCCGCTTCATGTGCAATATGCTCTGCAGTGTGTTCCACCAGGGCTGCGGGGGGCTCAAGATAGAGGGCCCAGCCGTCCTGAATGGAAATTTCCAGTACGAGTCCTCTACCAACATCTAATGTTTCGGCGAAAGCGGCACCGGTCATCAATACGAATACAATGGTTGTGAGTAACAGACGGTTCATGATCAACTCCTCTCGTTATGATGCGGGAGTGTTTCCCTGGTCAGAAAGGCCCTGAAGATCAAGCCGAGCAGGACCATGGCGCACAGGACCCCCCACCATTCCGTGCCCTCGTCTGTTGCCTGGCTGAGCCAGCGGGTGATGTCAAGGTCGGCCCAATCGTAAAGCTGGTTGACCATCCAACCGAAAGCGACGGAGCAGACCGTGATGACGGCCAGGTAAATTATGGTGGCGGCACGTCCCCAGTGGCGTGCGATCACGGTGATCGTTGCGGCATTGGTTGCCGGACCGGCGAGCAGAAAGACCAGTGCCGCACCGGGTGAAAGGCCCTTCAGAACCAGGGAAGCCGCAATCGGTGTGGATGCGCTGGCACACATGTAGAGCGGCACGCTGACCAGCAGCATGATCAGCAGCGAGCTGTTCTGATGCTCAAAAATGCTGGCCAAAAGTCCGTCTGGAACCAGCGCCGAGATGGCGCCGGCAAGGCCAACGCCGAGCAGCAGCCAACCGCCGATATCCTTGAGCAGGTCGGTGAACGCATAATTCAGGCCTGAGCCGATTTTTGCAGCCAAGGTCTCCGTTTTCTGCGGCGGGGAACTCCCGCCTTCCTTGCTCGGTCAGCCGCATCCAGCCTGGTCCGGCTGTGTCCTTGTCTTCTCCAGTGCCTCCTCGGGCAGAAGATTGATTAGAATGCCGGTCAGCGTCGCCGTAACAAAGGCGGCGATCGGTCGGATCACGGTCATTACCGGGTCGAGAAGAGCCCAGGTGATGGCGATCGAATCGACGCCCGATTCAGGGGTGGACACCAGGAATGCTGCGGAAGCTCCGCGACTTGCACCCTGCTGGCGCAGACCGACAGCGGCCGGAATGACGCCGCAGGAGCAGAGCGGCATAGGGATGCCGAGCAGTGATGCCTTGATGACCGCGCCGGTGGTTCGGCGGCCCAGGTGCCTGGCAACCAGCTCCTGCGGGATCAGGGCCTTGAGCAACCCGGCGGCCAGGAATCCGAACAGGATAAAGGGGGCTGCTTCGGCCAGGATCTGCCAGGCTTCCCGAAGTATGGCAAGAAAGATATCCATTATGGTATTCATTATACCTGAATTCGTGGATAAGCGACGGATCGGGAGTGAAAGTTGTTTGGCTGGACAGTTGCTAAAACTTGGGTAAGCTTTTGTTGATTGTTTTGACAATGAAAGGATAGCACGAAATGCAATTATATCTCATGCAGCATGGCCTGGCTCTTTCCGAACAGGAAGACGCCGAACGTCCGCTCAGCCCGGGCGGAGTTGAACAGATTCAGGATGCCGCCGCCGGCATGAAGCAATTGAGGCTTGCTTTCGATCTGATCATCTCCAGCCCGAAACGGCGGGCTCATCAGACGGCAGCCCTGGTCGCGGAAGCAGTCAGATATCCCTATAGTGACATCCTGGTCAGCGACAGCCTGCTTCCGCAAGCAGATCCTAAGGATATCCTTGAACTGCTGGTTGTCGAGCCGTCACAGAGTCATATCCTGATCGTCGGACATCAACCTTGCCTCGGACGGTTTGCCAGCTTGCTTCTCGGTGGCGGTGGAGTGACTATTGAAAATGCCGGTCTTTCTGCGTTTGCTTACGATAAAGAGAAGGCGTTTTCCACGCTGAATTTCCTTTTGACGGCAGACCAACTTGCCAGGTTCAGGCCGGGCCGGGCCTCTGACTTTTAGATACGGTTTGAGACAGTTCGAAAATCAGCGCCCAAAAGAACCGCTTTCATAAGGCGGTTTTTTTTGTGTCCGGCCGTAGAGTGAAAATCAAATAGTGTTTTATTTATGGGCAGTTTTGTTTTGTTTTTATAAATTTTTGGTGTATAAAGGAACAATTCTGTCCCCTTGAGCGGGGGCTTGGGTGGATGCCTTGTTTTGCAGGGCGTTAACTGTGTCTGGAGGCGTTATGAGTGTTTTGAAGATGAGAAGCAGGGGCCAATGGATTAAGACCTTTGTGCTGGCGGCTGTTGCTATTTCCTGGGCTATGCCTGGTGCGGCATTCCAGTTTTCCCTCGGAGATGTTGAGGGGAGCCTGGATACGACGATTTCCTATGGCTTGAGCTGGCGGATGGAGGATGCAGACAAATCAATCATTGGTATTGCTAATGGAGGTACGGCTTATTCGCTGAATGGGGATGATGGCAACCTCAATTATGACAAAGGGGACCTGACCAGCAATACCGCTAAAATTACCAGTGAACTAGCCCTTGATTATAACAGTTTCGGCCTGTTTGTGCGTGGTTCGGCATTTTACGATTTCGAGAACTATGACGGCGAGCGTGAGCGGACGCAATTGAGCGATGCTGCTCTCGACTTGGTGGGTAGGGATATTGACTTGCTCGACGCCTATATCTCGTGGGACTTTGATCTGGGCAACATGCCCGGCCAAATTCGTGTCGGTAACCAGGTGCTGAGCTGGGGCGAAAGTACTTTTATACAGAATGGCATCAATGTTATCAATCCGTTTGATGTCAGTAAGCTGCGGGTGCCCGGCGCCGAACTCAAGGAGGGCCTCGTGCCGGTTGGTTTAGTCTCCGCATCGATCAGCCCGACTGAAAACCTGACATTTGAAGCATTCTACCAGTACGATTGGGAAGAGGTCGTCATCGATCCGCCCGGGTCCTACTGGAGCACCAATGACTTCGCCGGAGAGAGCGGTGACCGGGTCATGCTCGGTTTCGGTGCCTGGTCCGATTTGGGAGAGAGCTGGGGAACTCACCCGATTTTTCCCATGGCAGTGGAATTGATGGGCTACCCGGCACCTGCGGATGCCGACGGACGTTTCAACATGGTGCCGCGTGGTCCAAATGTCTATGCCGACAACGATGGCCAGTACGGCTTGGCCATGCGTATTTACGCCCCGGATCTGAATGATACGGAGTTCGGCTTTTACTACATGAATTATCACAGCCGCCTGCCGGTTATCAGTGCCAGAACCGGAACAGGGGCCGGTGCTTTGCAGGCTTTGACGGCCGGGACTGCAGCAGGGACGTTCAGTGCTTTATCGCCAACAATTATTGACACGGCAACGCTTATTAGTGCTGTGACCACTGCAATTGATGCCGGGACGGCTACTGGTGCCGGTGGCGGACTTCCTTCAGCCTATGCCGAGGCGATTGCAACCGGTGCGGTGAATGCAGCGCTTGTAGGAGGTGGTGACCTGGCCAGAGCCTATGCCACCAACGAGTATGCCCAGACGGCTCAGTATATGATTGAATATCCAGAGGATATCCAGTTGTTCGGAGTCAGTTTCAACACGACACTCGGCAGTAGTGGGGTTGCCTTGCAGGGCGAAGTCTCACACCGTCTTGATGTGCCGCTGCAAGTGGATGATCTGGAACTGCTATTCGCCGCATTGGGTCCGCTCGATCCAGGCCTGGCGGCATTCAACCAGCTAGCAAATGCCTTGGACCCGACCCAATTTGATAGCCCCTATGAGCAGTACCTGCAGGGCTACAAGCGCATGGATGTGAGCCAGGTTCAGGCAACCGCGACCAAGTTGTTCGGGCCAACCTTCGGTGCCGACCAGTTTGTCCTGCTTGGTGAGGTTGGCGTGACGCATGTTCACAATATGCCTGACAAAGACGAGTTGCGTTTCGAAGGTCCCGGCACCTATATCAGCGGCAACGAGATCCTGTCAGGAGCCCATGCGCCGACGGCTGCCGGGGAGTTTGAGGATGCGAGCCATTTTGCTGATGCAACCTCCTGGGGCTACCGCCTGATCAGTAAACTTGACTTCAATAACGCGATCGGTGCCGTGACCCTGTCGCCGCGCATCGCCTGGGCGCATGATGTCGACGGCATCACCCCCGGCCCCGGCGGCAACTTCATCGAAGGCCGCAAGGCTGTGACCTTCGGCATCGGTGCCAACTACCAGAATACCTGGACGGCGGACCTGAGCTATACGGAGTTCTTCGGTGCGGGGCGCCACAATCTGGTCAACGATCGGGATTTTGTGGCTTTGAACATCAAGTACTCGTTCTAATTTTACAGGGAGTTAAATTATGCTGAAACATGCATTTGTGTGGACAATCTCATTGCTTCTGGTCGTCGGCCTGGCCGGCCAGTCTTTTTCCGCCATTTCTGCGGATGAAGCCGCCCGGCTGGGCAAGGACCTGACTCCGGTCGGGGCCGAAAAAACCGGCAATGCCGCCGGCACCATCCCGGCCTGGGACGGTGGCATTACTACACCTCCGGCGGGATATGAAAAGGGGATGCACCATCCCGATCCCTATGCAGCCGACAAGGTGCTGGTGACCATCACTGCTGCCAACATGGATCAATACAAGGATAAATTGACGGTCGGTCATCAGACGATGCTCAAAACCTATGACACCTTCAAAATGAACGTCTATCCGAGCCATCGAAGTGCAGCCTCTCCGCAGCGCATTTACGATATGACCAAGAAAGTTGCCCAGACCGCGGAACTGATCAATGGCGGCGATGGTGTAACCGGAACGGTCAACGGCATCCCCTTCCCGATCCCCAAAAGCGGCATCGAGGTTCTCTGGAACCACATGCTGCGTTATCGCGGTGATCTTGCTTCACGAAAAATTGCCCAGGCACCGATGACCCGTGGCGGCAGCTACACCCTGGTCAAGTTCAACGATGAATTCAGTCTGATCTATTCACAAGCAGGCATGACCGAAGAAAAGCTGAAAAACCGCATTCTGCTGTTCCGGCAAGAGGTGACCGCCCCGGCTCGCCTGGCCGGCAATGTCCTGCTGGTTCACGAAACCCTTAATCAGGTCAAAGAACCGCGTGCCGCCTGGGTTTATAACCCTGGGCAGCGCCGTGTTCGCCGGGCTCCAAATGTTGCCTACGACAACCCGGGGACGGCAGCCGACAGTCTGCGGACCTCCGATCAGTTCGACATGTTCAACGGTGCCCCGGATCGCTATGACTGGAAACTGGTCGGTAAAAAAGAAATATATATCCCTTACAACAACTACCTGCTGCACAGTGACAAAATCAAGTACAAAGATATTCTGACCCCGCTGCATCTCAACCCGGAATATCTGCGTTACGAACTGCACCGCGTCTGGGTTGTCGAAGCCACCTTGCGCGAAGGTTCCCGCCACCTGTATAAGAGGCGGACTTTCTACATTGACGAAGATTCCTGGCAGATCATGGTTGCTGATAATTATGACAACCGTGACCAGTTGTGGCGTGTCTCAGAAGGTCATTCCATCAACTACTACGAAGTTCCGACCTTCTGGACAACTCTGGAAACCCACTACGATCTGCAGTCCGGGCGCTATCTGGCTCTGGGCCTCGATAATGAATCTAAGATGTACAATTTTGATATCAAGCGTACCGACAAGGACTATTCAACGGGCGCTCTACGTCGTGCCGGCCGTCGTTGAATAGTTGAATAAATTGTAGCTGCTGAACCAAACGGCCGGGCCGGCAACGGCCCGGCCGTTTTTCATGCCTGTAACCTCTTAAAGGGCTGGACATGATTGATAATTCTGTTCGATTTTCCCGTGCCAGGCTGCTCATTATAATACTTCTGCTCGGTTCATTATGTTCTCCTGGCTTGGCATCCGACGGTGAGAAGTCTATTGTCGCACCCCTGGCAACCCGCTCACTGCTGCTCGATGCCCAGCGCGTGGAGAATGTCCTGATTGCCGTCGGCGAGCGCGGACATATCCTGCTCAGCGAGGATAACGGCAACAGTTGGAGTCAAGCTCAAGTGCCGACACGGGCAACACTGACTGGAATTTATTTTATAGACCGCCAGAATGGTTGGGTTGTCGGCCATGACCAGGTTATTCTGCGCACCCGGGACGGGGGCAAGACCTGGGAGAAGGTTTACGAAAATGCCGAGGCGGAAAGTCCACTGCTGGATGTTTATTTTCTCGACGCTGAACATGGTTATGCAATCGGTGCCTACGGTCAATTTTTGGAATCTTTCGATGCTGGCAGCAACTGGGAGGGACGCTGGATCAGCGAAGATGACTTCCATCTGAATCAGATCGCAGCTGTTGGCGATCAGCTCTTTATTGCGGCTGAAGCCGGCTTTATCTATCGTTCCGATGACGGTGGTAAGACCTGGATCGCATTGACCCCGGATTATGAGGGATCTTTTTTCGGCATCTTGCCTTTGGAAGATCATAGCCTGTTGTTATTCGGGTTGCGTGGAAATTTATTCCGTACGGACGATGCCGGAGAAACCTGGAGCCGGATTGATACGACAACTGAGGCGAGTCTGACCGATGGATCGCGCTTAAGTGACGGAACCCTGGTGATCGCCGGGCTGGCCGGAGCTCTCCTGATCAGTCTGGATAATGGTCACAGCTTTAATCTGCAGCAGGATCCTGATCGCAAGGGCTTCAGCCGCCTGCTGCAGACCGCGGACGGCGGTATTGTCGCGATGGGAGACTTCGGTGTCATAAAACTTCAAACCAGTCTTAACAAAGAATAAGTAGGCCTGCTGGAGATTTCCATGAAACTTGCTTCATTTATAGCGGGACTTGAAAAGCTCATTTTTAACAACCGACGCATTTTTCTGGGCTTTTTTATCCTGGTGACCCTGCTCATGGCCTATTCTGTCACCAACCTGCGCATCGATGCGGGGTTCAGCAAACTGCTGCCGCTCAAACATGAATATATGCAGACCTATGTTGAACACCGCAAGGAGTTCGGCGGTGCCAACCGGGTATTGATTGCTTTGATGGCAAAGCAGGGCGACATTTTCACACCGGAATTTTTTGACACCCTGGAAAAAGCGACTGACGATGTGTTCTTTATCCCGGGGGTAGATCGGGCTCAGGTCAGTTCGCTGTTTACTCCCAATGTCCGGTTTACCGAGGTTGTCGAGGATGGTATTGCTGGAGGCAACGTAATCCCGGCAGACTTTGAAGCAACTCCTGAAGGGCTGGAGAAAGTTCGCAAAAACATCCTCAAGGCTGGGATTCTCGGCCGTCTGGTGGCCAATGATTTCACCGGGGCGGTCATCAGTGCCCGGCTTTTGGAAATCAATCCGAGCAGCGGCGAAAAACTCGATTTCATCAAGGTTTCCCATCTGCTCGAGGAACAGATACGCGACAAATACCAGGGCGACGAGGTCGATGTTCACATCATCGGTTTTGCCAAGGTTATTGGGGATATAGCCGATGGAGCAAAGCGCGTCATACTGTTTTTCTTTATCGCTTTCGCTATTACCACCCTGCTGGTCTTTTTCTACACTCGTTCTGTGATCCTCACCCTGGTCCCGCTCAGTTGTTCATTAATTGCGGTCATCTGGCAACTCGGTTTGCTCCCCCTGCTCGGTTATGGTATCGATCCGATGGGGCTGCTGGTTCCCTTCCTGATTTTTGCCATCGGGGTCAGTCATGCCGTGCAGATGATCACCGCCAATACTGCTGAAGTTCGTGCGGGCGCCGATCGATTTGAGGCGGCCAAAGCAAGTTTCCGGCAATTGCTCATTCCCGGCGCTATCGCCTTGGCCAGTGATACCATCGGTTTTGTCACCATCCAGCTGATCGAGATCCAAGTTATTCAGGAGATGGCTGTCACAGCCAGCCTGGGGGTCGCGGTCATCATCCTGACCAACCTGATCCTGCTACCGATCCTCCTTTCCTACGTTAAAACCGGCCGGCGTTACCGGCGTCGGGTCGATCAACAGACTCAGATTCTAAGGCCTGTCTGGCGTTTCTTTGAACGGGCTGCAGAACCGAAACCCGCAGCTGTTATTATTGTCGTATCGGTTGTGTTGCTCGGTTTCGGACTCTGGAAAGGCTCCGACGTCAAAATCGGCGACATGCACCGCGGGGTTCCCGAACTGCGCACCGATTCGCGCTACAACCGGGACAGTGCCGTCATCACCGAACATTTCTCCATCGGAGTTGACATTATCTCGGTGATTGTTGAAACTAAGCCGGACGGCTGTATCGATTACGATATCATGACTGCCATCGACCGCTTTGCCTGGCACATGAACAATGTTGAAGGCGTGCAGTCGATCATCGGGCTGCCCGGAATTGCCAAAGTGATCAATGCCGGATGGAACGAAGGCAGCCTGAAATGGCGGGTTCTGCCGCGCAACCAGTTAACTATGGTTCAGGCTGTCGGCTACGTTCCGACCAGCAGCGGTCTGCTGAACTCCGATTGCAGTGTTATGCCGGTGATGATCTTCACCAAAGACCACAAGGCTGAGACCATTGCCAACATTGTATCTGAGGTCAAAAACTATCGGGATACGCACGGGACAGAGAATGTCAAATTCAGACTGGCAACCGGCAATGTCGGTGTCATGGCCGCAACCAATGAAGAAGTCTCGGCTGCTCAGTTCCCAATTCTGCTTTACGTTTTCGGTGCAGTGATCCTGCTTTGTTATAATGAGTTCCGCTCTGTCAAATCTGTTCTGTGTATTATTCTTCCGCTCGGGTTGGTATCGCTGCTCGCCTATGCTTTGATGAGTATTCTCCAGATCGGATTGAAAGTCTCCACCTTGCCGGTTGTTGCCCTGGGCGTCGGAGTCGGGGTCGACTATGGTATCTACATTTTCAGCCGTTTGCGCAACTACCTGAAAGAAGGTCAAACGCTGCAGGAAGCCTACCTGCATACCCTGGCAATTACCGGCAACGGGGTTGTCTTTACCGGAGTCACCCTCGCTATCGGTGTTGCAACCTGGATCTTCTCGCCACTCAAGTTCCAGGCGGACATGGGTATACTTTTGACCTTCATGTTCCTGGTGAACATGCTCGGCGCCATCCTGCTCCTGCCGGCCCTGGCCTGCTGGCTGCTGAAGGACGGGACCTCCGGGCAAAACGACTCCGTTGTCGAAGGAGAATGATCCGTTCATGACGCATGTAACGACCTCCCACTGGCAGCCCCGCTCCACTTCGGTGATCGCTGCGATCATGGCATCCTGTAGTACGTTTGCCGAACGACCGGCATTTGTCTACCGGGTTTCAGGCAGTGAGCTCACTGTTGCTTACAGCAAACTGCGTGAGGATGTGGTGCTTCTCGCACGGGCCTTTCGAGAGCGCAAGGTCGGAGCCGGCAGCCGGGTCTTCGTCCTTTCGGACAACCGCTATGCCTGGATGGTGACCGATCTGGCGCTGATGGCTGTCGGTGCGGTCAGTGTGCCCCGGGGCAGGGATACGCCGACCCAGGAGCTGGAATACATTCTCAACCATGCGGAATGCACTTTCCTGATCGCCGAGACGGATGCCCTTCTGGAGCGACACCAGGAGGTGATCAGGCGACACAAGGAGATCAAGTCGGTTTTTCTGATCGAAGGGGTCGAAAAACACAAGTTGTTCAGCAAGCTGTACAGCTACAATGATATTCTCAGTGACCGGTCCCTGAGTCCTGCCGATTTCGACGAGTTTGACGAGATGGTTGCCTCGTACGCGCCGGACGATCTGGTGACCCTGATCTATACTTCAGGGACAACTGGCAATCCCAAAGGGGTGATGCTGACCCACGCCAATATCCTCCACAATCTCGAAACCCTGCCGTCGATAGTGCGCCTGCATGAAACCGACCTGTGGGTATCCATCTTGCCCAGTTGGCATATCTTCGAGCGGGCGGCCGAATATGTCGCCTTGTCCGGGGGCAGTTGCACCGTTTATTCAACCCTGAAAACCTTTGCCGCTGACTTGGAAGCTTACCAGCCGACTCTAGTTGCGACGGTGCCTCGCTTGTGGGAAGCGCTCTACAGCAAGGTAGTCAATGCTGTCGCTGAGCGGGGTAACAAGGCCCGCAGAATTTTCGAATTGCTGGTCAGAGTATCCGTCCGCTTTCGGCGTGCCAGGCGGCAATGGTCCGGACACCTGCCACAGTTTCGCAAGGTTGCTCTCCCCGTGCGCTTTTGGCGAAAACTGACAGCGCTTGTCGAGATGGCCGTGTTTGCACTGCCCTACGCCCTGGCGCAGAAAAAATTCGTTCCACTGCGTGCCAAATTTGGCGGACAGTTGCGCATGGCGATCAGTGGCGGTGGTTCGTTGCCCGTCTACCTCGAACACTGGCTCGATGCCATCGGCCTGCGCATCGCCAATGCCTATGGTATGACAGAATGTGCTCCTGCTATTGCAGGTCGTGGCTTTAATAGCGAGATGTTTGGTACTATTGGTCCACCTGTTTCGTATACAGAACTGCGGATCGTAGATCACGAAGGCCGCGAGGTTGAGGCCGGCGTGGAAGGCGAGGTCGAGGTCAGGGGCCCGCAGGTCTTCCCCGGCTACTACAACGATGACGAGGAAAACCGCAAGGCGTTCACCGCGGACGGTTACTTCCGGACTGGTGACTTGGGTAAATTGACTCTGACCGGGGAACTGGTGTTGACCGGACGCTTCAAGGAGATCATCGTGCTGGCCAGCGGGGAAAACGTCGACCCCTCGCGCATTGAGGGTGCTATCAGCCAGCTTCCCTTTGTTGCTGATGCCATGCTGGTGGGCCAGGACCGCAAGGGGCTGGCCGCCCTGATTGTTCCGGACTGGGATAAGCTCAGGGAGTTTGTGGTGGAAAAATTCAACTACAAGCCTGCCAGCTCCGAAGAACTGCAGGAAGACCTGGCGTTGCGCGAGCGGATCAAGAACGAACTAAATCGTTTGCTTAAGGCAAAAAACGGCTTTAAGCCTTATGAAAAGCTGCAGAAGATCGATTTTCTGAAAAAAGAATTTACGGTTGGTGAGGAACTGACCAGCACCATGAAAAAGCGGCGGTATGTGATCGAGAAGAAGTACCGGGAGTTGATTGACCGGTTGTTCAAGTAAGCAATATATCTGCAGCCCATCAGAAAGAGCAACGCCCCTTTCGAATGTTCGAAAGGGGCGTTGTCTTTTGGTGGTTTCAAGGGGATTCGAATCACCATCGCTGACATGAAAGCCGCAGCCTGTCGTAGCGGAAGGCCCCTTGCGCAATTTTTCACCCGGTACTCACGGTTTCAGGTTGAACTGCTATACTTTGCAAAGTAAAAGCAGGTTTGTCCACAATAGATTGCTCAAACCTGCTTTTTAGCGTGGGTTCTCTAAGTAGATTTTCAAAAATAGAAATATGTTTTAGTTTTGATTGACCTGAACGTAAAAGTAAGTAAAATAAAATTCTGAAGTATAAATTTTCAAACACACAAATCAAGACAACATATAGAAGTTAAACGTTATAAAGATAGCTAGCTGGTTCGTTCACTGGCTGCAGAAAACTGGTCTTCACCAATAATTTACGTTAACGTAAAGGAAGTAACAGCGGGTAGAGAGTTGAAAATGGAAAAAGACAGCATTGGCAGCCTTCCCTATCGTTCGATTCCGCAAATGCTGCAGATCAATGCGGATAAATATGCTGTTCGTCCGGCCATCAGTTTTAAAAAA
>DAOVNV010000083.1 GCA_030630015.1 Desulfuromonadales bacterium
AGGACAAGGCTCTGAATTATTGATCAAGATATGGCGGCAATTGTCCCGGTATGAATCGAAAAGGCCCGAATGGAAACGTTCGGGCCTTTCTTCAAAATGTGATCATATATTCGAAGCCCGCACGGAGCTTCAGCGGCGCGGGCCTCAGCCGAAGGCCGGGCTGCAGGCTTTTGCCGCCCGTTCTTTCTCCCGAATCCTGGCCAGTTGCTGCCGGTCTTCTTCAAGGTGGCACTTCTTATATTTTTTCTGGCTGCCGCACCAGCAGGGATCGTTGCGCTGCGGCAACGGCTGGGGAGGAGCCTGAAGTTCTGGTTCGGCGGGTTCGTTTTTGAAGATGCGGCGCAAAAAAGACATGGTTTTCTCCTTGTTCGGTCTGTGCGAAGCCCGAATATACAAAAAAGTCGATGTTTCGACAAGTAAAAGTGGTATTTATGAAAATCTCCTTGGTTGAACCCTTTTATAGCGGGTCACATGCGATCTGGGCTGATGAGTTTGCGCATTGCAGTTCGCACCAGGTTGAGATCCTGTCGCTGGGCGGCCGGCACTGGAAGTGGCGCATGCATGGCGGAGCCGTGACCCTGGCCCAGCGTTTTCTGGAAGGCGGCTGCGAGCCGGACCTGATCCTTGCTACGGATATGCTGGATTTGACCACGTTTCTGGCCCTGACCCGGCAAAGGACCGCCGAGACCCCTGCCGCGATCTACTTTCACGAGAACCAGCTGACTTACCCATGGTCACCGAACGATCCGAATCCGGTCGGCCAGCGTGCGCATTACGGTTTTATCAACTACGCCAGCACCCTGGCGGCCGATGCCGTTCTGTTCAACTCCAGCTATCACAGGGATTCCTTTTTGGGGGCACTGCCGGACTTCCTTAAGTCGTTTCCGGACCATAACGAACTGCACAGCCTGCCTGTTATTGCTGAGAAATGCCAGGTTCTGCCGCTGGGGCTGGATCTGCAGCATCTCGACCAATTGCGGCCGGAGACGGCGGCTGCTGCGTCCAGCGTGCCGTTGATCCTGTGGAATCATCGTTGGGAATACGACAAGAACCCGGACGAGTTCTTCCAGGCCCTGTTCCAGTTGGATGCCGAAGGCCTTGATTTTGAGGTCGCTGTGCTCGGGGAATCTTATCGCAGCCAGCCGCCAGTTTTCGAAGAGGCCCGCCAGCGGCTGGGCCGCAGGCTTGTCCACTTCGGTTACGTCGAAAAGTTCGAGGACTATGTGGGCTGGCTGTGGCGAGCCGACATCCTACCGGTCCACTCCATCCATGATTTCTTCGGCGCCAGCGTGGTTCAGGCAGTCTACTGCAACTGCCATCCCCTGTTGCCGATGCGTCTGGCCTATCCGGAGCATCTCCCGGCTTCGGAGCATTCCCGCTGTTTCTACTCCGATTTCGAAGACCTGCTGGTGCGCCTGAGGGGTCTGTTGATTAATGCAAAGAGTGGGTCGATGCACGCGGCACGAACATCTGTTGCCCGTTACGATTGGCAAGCGATGGCTCCACGTTATGACGCGCTGCTGGAGAGTCTTGTCTGAAACAGCAAGCCCGCCGAAGGCTCTCCTCCGGCGGGCTTGGGTTGAAACGGGCTGCTTGTCTGGCCTACTTGAAAACGAGCGTCAGCGGGTCCGTGTGGAACAGGTGGTTGATCTGGGAGTTGTCAAATACCGCCACACCAAAGTTGTAAACTTTGCTCAGATCGTCAAACTGGACGTCCTGAATTTCGGCCTTCTCGCCGCTGGTGACCAGCTTGCGGCGGATCTCTACGGTCCAGATGCCCTTGTCCCACTTGCCGCGCATCTCAATGTCGCCACGCGGACCCTGGAAGGCATCGATGACGATCCCAGGTACGATGTCGCCAGGCTTGAAGATGTCGACAAAGGGAGTCTTCAGGCTGGGCAGGACATAGTATTTGTGCTTCTCGCTATAGGGGAAGTTCATGTAAGCAGGACCGGTCTTGTCTTTGTTGACGTTATTGACATAACCACCGCCGGTCTTATCATCACCTTTCCGTCCCCAGCCCTTGTTCGTTTTGCCATTGTCAGTGCTGTCCACAAACTGGTCATCGACCTGGCCGAGGGGGCTGGTGCGCACGTTTTTGACGTGCCACATGTCGATCGTTTCGCCGGCAGTAGCGGTGAATTTCCGGCCGGCCGAGGTATCGCCTTCGATATCCAGATGGCAGGAGATCATACAGCCCTCGTCAGCAAAGCCCTTGGTGTTGATGTTCCAGAAAAGTCCGACCTTGTCTTCGTACCAGGTGTTGTCGTGGCCGGTGCTGTCCTTGTTCACCTTCTGCTTCCAGGTGCCGTCTTGCTGCTTGACCCATGGGAAGCGGGCCAGACTTTCGGTCGGGTCGCTATATTGCAGCAGGAAGTAGATGTACTCGTCGTCGTAAAGGGACTTCATGGTGACGGTCGTTTCTTTCATCCCCTCGTAACCGTTGTTCGGCTCATACGGCGTCTCGTCCAGCACCACTTTCAGAGGGCTGGCCTTCGCCCAGGCATTGTCAGCCACGCCGGAGAGCAGGATCGGCTTGTCCGTTTTGACGCTGGCCAGGGTTGTGCCGGCTGCCTGGGCGGCAACCCCGATGAAGAGCAGTCCAGTGATCAGGCCAAGGATTCGAAATGTCTGTTTGGTGAAATGTTCAGATTTCATGGTGTTCTCCTTTTTGACTAAAGGTTTTTGGACCGGGCTTTTCAGCCGCTGCTGCCGGAATATTCCGTTGCTGGAGGCAGCTTTTAGTCAATTTAAGACCATGAAGGTGTAGAATTCTAGATAAAAGATCTTGACAAAAACACTAGGTTGAGAAGTTTTCTTCACAAAAATACTAAAATGCTTGTACTTCCGGTTGGTTATGCTTCTGAGATGGAGTTGAGGCAGGCAACGATTTTCGTCGCTTGGGGGGTAAGCTGGTAGGCTTTTCTGCCGTCTTGCTCAAGCAGATTGGCCTCCTTCAGAACTTTCAGATGAAAATTCACCTTGGTATGGTCGTCAATTTCCAGTTTTCTGGCAATGTCCATAAAACGCTGCCGGCCCTCCTCCTTAATCAAAAAGAGAATTTTGCGCCGGATTGCATTGGCCAGGCATTTAAACATATCGTCCATGTTCAGCATTTCTTGACAGGCGGCGAACTTTGCCTCTTCCAGGCTTCGCCTTATCGCCATAATGATCTCATCGATTTTGAACGGCTTGGTGATGAAGTCGTCAGCCCCTTTGCGCATCGCCTCAACAGCGCTGTCCACGGTGGAAAAGGCGGTCATCATAATGATCTTGGCTTGCGGATAGGCCCGCTTGATTTGCGGCAAAGTCTCCATCCCGTTCATGCCCGGCATAATTGAATCGAGCAACACCAGGTCAATCGCGGTTGTTGCCAGCTGTTCAAGAGCCTCTTCTCCGTTGCTGGCTGCACAGACATCGAAGCCGGCCTCTGCAAGCACTTCCACGATATTTTCCTGCAGTTCACGATCATCATCGACTACCAGAATTTTAGCCATTGTCCGCAACTCCTGATGCTGCTTCCAGGAACCTGTCGGGCCCCAGGGGGAAACTGAGGGTAACCGTGGTGCCTTGCCCTTCCCGGCTGTGCAGTTCGATGCTGCCGCCATGCATTTCCATGATCCCAAAACAGATGGAAAGACCGAGCCCGGTCCCTTTGCCGACCTCCTTGGTTGTATAGAAAGGATCAAGGACCCGGTGGATCTGGTCAGCGGGGATCCCTGAACCCATATCGATGATTTCGACCAGGGCTCTTGATGCGTCCTGCCTGGTGGCAATAGTAATCGAGCCACCCTCCGGGGTTGCCTCCATGGCATTCATAATAACGTTCAAAATCACTTCTTCAAGTTTCCATGGGATTGCGGAAACCTCTGGGAGGCTGCCGTAATTCAGGTCTATCTGGTAGGCTTTGCGGCGTGCACCAAGCAGGTTCAGGGTGCTGTCAATCAGCTTGTTGAGATCGGTCGGAACAAATTCTGTAACCCTGTCAGTGGCAAAAACGAGCAACTCCTTGGCAATATTCGACGCTCTTTCCAGGTTGCGCTCAATCGCCTGGAACCTCTTCTCCATACGTTCAGGATTGGATGAGATCAGGTGCTCCTTTTTCAGGAGCTCGATATTCAGAGAAACATTCGCCAGGGGATTATTGATCTCATGGGCGACGCCGAAAGCCAACTTGCCGAGGGAATGAAGTTTCTCAGATTTGGCAAACCTGACCAGACGCTCTTCAGTGAGCAGTTTTCGTTCCTCATCGAAGGTGTGCAATGCATGCATGACAAAATGAAGCATGGCAAAAGCGGACAGCCCTCGCAACAGTTCGATCGGTGCTCCCAACAGGGGTAAACGGGTGCCCGAGGGAATGATGCCTGTCAGGATCCCGTAGGTAATGAGAGCAAGTCCGGCCCCGGTAAAATTGAGGGCTCCTTTGCTGCTGATATGATGCAGTGTCCGCGAGTAAAAAATCAGACCCAGGCCTGCAGTGAACGCTGCTGGAAAACCTATGAAGTTGCGGATTCTGGTATCGATGGCTTGAGATAATGCCGGGGTCAACTCGCCCCATTGGGGAACGGTTGCAGCCAACAGCAGGGCGACTGCCAGAAACGGAAGCAGGTTGATGAAGCGCCCTTTGGCGGGGAACACGATGTGCAGAACGCGCACCCCGAACAGCAACAGGAAGCTGAAAGAGACGAAAACCAGCCCCAGTTTCAAAAAATTTATCAGTGGAATGAAGGGCGCGGGAAACTCAGGTGACGGCAGGTTCCGATAGAGTTCAAACCATTCATGAAAGGCGTGGCTATAGGCAAACAGGGCGAACAGCCACAAGACGCCGGCAATCTTCAGGTTGCTGGCACTGGTATCCCTGGACGTGATCGAGACCCCTATGGCAAAAAACGCCATACCATAGAAAAGGTACAGTAGGAAGACGAGAAATTCGCTTGGCATCGTCTTTCAATGATATACCAAGTCGCTGTAGCGGGGAAGGGGCCGGTCGGCGGGCTCAGCGTCCGCAGGTCTGTGGCTGGTCGGAATCTGCCGCGTGATCGTACATGAATTGAAACACGTCCTTGAGGTCCTGCTCGGTAATCGGTTCCCAGGCGCCGGGGGCAATCTTGTAATGGCGGCCCTTTTTGACGAACCGGTCCCATTGCCGCTGGGTTTTTGAGATGGGGCTCATGGTGCCGGCTTCGGCCCCCCGGATATGACAGGGCCTGCAGTTCTCAATGGCCAGCTCCTTGCCGCGTCGCGCGTTGCCGCCTTCAATGGTGGCGGACATGGCTGTGGTATTGAGCATACCAAGCAGGGCACCGAAACAGGTGGTCAGGGTGAGAACTTTGCTGAAACGTGTCATTTGATGTCTCCGGAACGCTCATCAAATCGAGCGCATGGGTACGAATTGATGCCATTATAGGTATTCCAAATATTGTTATTTAAATATGTACTGTCGTTTATAGCCATAAATGCGACTATAAATCAATACCTTTCAGAGGCAGGGGCGAGTGGCGGGTGGCGAGAGGCTAGATAAGGCAAAAGGCCAAGCTTTTCTCGCCCCTCGCCACCCGCCACTCGCTACCGTCCTTATTCCCAGGGTTTGATAACACCCGATTCGAGAGCCGCCCGTTCGACTGCTTCGGCGACATTCCGGTGCACATCCGCATCGAGGATCGATGGAACTAACTCGCCTTCCTCGGCCCCGGCGGCGATAACCTTGGCTGCGGCAATCTTCATCTTGTTGTTGATAGTGTGGGCCCGGACATTGAGTGCGCCGCGGAACAGGCCCGGGAAGCCGAGGGCGTTGTTGACGCTCTTACCGTCGGCGGCGAAGGTGGCGCCGGCTGCGACAGCGTCTTCAGGGGTGATCTCCGGATTGGGATTGGATAGGGCCAGGATCACCTGGCCCTTCCTGACCATCTCAGGCTTGATCAGCTCCGGGCAACCGGTGGTGGCGATGACGATATTGGCGCCCGCCATCACCTCCTGCAGGGTACCGGTAGTTCCGCCGTAGGTTTCGAACCGTTCGCAGGCTGCGGCATTCAGGTCGGTGCCGATCACCTGCTTGACACCGTAAGAGAGCAGCAGCTTGGAGATGCCCTGGCCTGCGGCACCGAGCCCGATCACGCCGATCGAGGATTTGCTGAGCATCAACCCCGAAAACTTGCTGGCGTTGAGCAGGGCGGCCAGCACGACCACTGCGGTGCCGTGCTGGTCATCGTGCATGACCGGGATGTCGAGTTCTTTGTCCAGAACATCCTCGATCTCAAAGCATTCGGGGGCGGCAATGTCCTCAAGCTTGATGGCGCCGAAGGTCGGAGCGATGTTCCTGACCGTCTCGATGATCACCTTGGGGTCCTTGCTCGGAATCAGGACCGGGATACCGCTGACCCCGACCAGGCTGTCGAACAGGGCCGCCTTGCCTTCCATGACCGGCATGCCGGCCACTGCGCCGATGTCGCCCAGGCCGAGGATCGCCGTACCGTTGGTCACGATCGCCACCTGGTTGGGAATGGCAGTGTACTTGTAGGCCAGCTCCGGCTTCTTCTGGATGTCGCGGCAGATGGTGGCCACGCCGGGGGTGTAGATCTTGCGCACCACGCCGATACTGTCGAGGGGCAGCTTGCCCTTCATGGCGATCTTGCCGCCCTCATGGAGCTGGTGCACCAGGTCGATCACATCTTCGACGATGATCCCTTCGACCTTGGCCAGATTGTCGAGGATGCCTTCCATCTGCTCCTCGGAATCGACATAGATCGTCATCTCCCGCACGTTGTGGGTCAGACCCATGCGGATCAGGCGGATATCGCCGATGTTGCTGCCCGACATGCCGATCGCCGAGGTCAGTTTGCCGAGAAAGCCAGGTTTGTCGAGGATCATCACCCGCAGGGTTTTTGCGATTTTCCCGGCACCTTTTTCAATTTCCATGAGCGGTATCTCCCAAGGGTTCAATGTCGTGCGCTGAGTCTTTATGGATTCGGTATTATATATTTTTAACAGTCTAGCGGCAAAGCACAACCTGGCTCAGCCCACCAACCAGTCGTAAACAAACTTCCCGATGACTCCCAGAACAATCAGTTCCAGGAGAGTCACCATCACGACGACCTTCCATCCCCACTTGCGCTTGCCCAGCTTCTTGGAAACAGATGCAGGCATGACTCTGGAGAAATCATCGCTCATGTTGTCCCAGGCTTCTTTCAGGACGCTGTCTGGTTTCTTTTTCTTGGTCATTCCGAAAGACCCCGATGAAGAAGTCGGACCCCCTTTGATATTTCATCTCTGTACTGCTGACAATAACCTGTCTCTATTGATTACTCACGGATGCATGAATAAAAAAGAGCATCACGTTCGAAAGCGTGCGCCCTCCATTTGAGTTGATGGGAATTGCAGAAACCTCAACGTGTCGAAATTACGTCTTTGCTGCTCATTCGTCAAGGAGAACCTGAGCAATTGTCGACTCAGGCTTGACTCGACCCCGTCACGTTTAAATGATGGTTTCGGCGTCATTCCTTCTCCGTCCCCCGCCTTTGGCCTTCCTGCAACTCGTAGCGCGGCCCGCGAGCCTGCTCTCCTGCCATGCACTGCACCTTGATGGTGATCTGTTCGCTCTGCATGAACCGGCCGGTGTCGTCGATCCAGGCGGGCTGGTCGGTGTAAACTAGGCATAGGATGCCATCTTTTTCGACGCCCATCACCCCGGTTCCGGGGCCGTCTGCGATATATTTCTGGTTGATACGCCAGCCGGCTTGGTGCAGTGGGGTACCGGGAGCGGCGGTCAGGTCCGGCAGCTTCCGGTCGCCCAGCCGTTGTTCGCTGGTGACCATCACCACTGTGCACCCAATCGCTCCGGCCTCGAACCAGGCCGATGTGTAGGGGCCGCTTCTCTGAAAGATTGACTCGTGCGGCACCGCGTTCAGCGCCTGGAAGAAGGGTTCACAGGCCTCGAGCCCCACCTCGGCAGGGGTGGGTGTGGCGAGCAGCAGGCTGAGCAGGATGGTGGTGCATGTGACAAGCGATCTGAGTGGATGCATGGCGTACCTCCTGTCTTTTGACAATACCTGATAATCGTGGCGTGTAAAGTGGGGCGAGCTTCTTTGAGGAGCGGAGCTTTTCAGATCAATTTTTTCATTTAAACTGATGACAGTAAGGCGTTGCCGGTTGAAACCTGCCCCAGGGTGGTTGTATGCGCTTTGACCAGTTTTTAAAAGAGATCTGTCCTTCCCAGGATCTGGAGTGGCGCAAATACCGAAGGCGAGCGGCCCGACATGGGATTGAGCGGCGGATGAGCGAGCTCAACCTCAAGGACTACGCCGCTTACCTGCAATTGTTGCAGACCGATCCGGAGGAGGCCGT
Source organism: Desulfuromonadales bacterium (assembly GCA_030630015.1). Taxonomy (GTDB): domain Bacteria; phylum Desulfobacterota; class Desulfuromonadia; order Desulfuromonadales; family BM103; genus JAQYVZ01. The sequence continues at coordinate 8,341 of DAOVNV010000083.1, forward strand.
TGGGCTGGCCGATCGTATGCGGATCACCGTCAGCCGATTCTTCCGGGAAAGGGAACGGTGGGATCTGTTGGCCCGGACGGTTCTGCCTGCACTGCTGGAGGATAATGGCGCGCAGCAGCCGCTGCGCTTATGGAGCGTTGGTTGCTGTGGCGGTGAAGAACCTTATACCCTGGCGCTGATTTGGCTGGGCACGCTCAGTGCGCGCTATTCTGGCCACGCCCTGGAAATTCTGGCCACCGACATCGATCTTCCCAGCTTGGAGAGAGCCCGAAATGCTGTCTATGAAGCCGGTTCGATACGTGAAGTTCCCAAGGCGTTGCGCCGCCGCTATTTTCATCGTTCCGGCCAGCGCTGGCAGCTGGCTGAAGAGGCTGCAGGCCTGGTTCGCTTTACCAGACACAATCTCATGAGCGACCCCCTACCTCAAGGCATGGATCTGGTCTGTTGCCGCTACTTGGCGTTTACCTATTACCGGGGGCGACGCCGCCTGCTGGCCGCACGCCGTCTTTGGCAGGCCTTGCGACCGGGCGGTGCCCTGATGATCGGCCGCAAGGAAGATCTGGAGCCGGCCTCGGAACTGTTCGCTCCCTGGCCCGGAGTGGAGGGTGTTTTTCGCAAACAGCCCGACAATCTTGCTGGCTCAGGACTTGACAGAAGACTTGGGGATGATATCGGTAAAGGAAACGCTGCGTGATAATCGGGGGTGCCGGGCGACTGCCCCATCTCCCAGCGCGGGTCTTCTGGCCGCAATTCGCAGGTGACGTTTTAACAGCAACAATCCTTCTTTTGAGGGCCTGGATGAACCATCCAAGCCATTGAGGATTATGATCTGGATGCTGACACCCAATAAGCGGGCCGCAAAAATCCGCGATATGCTAAAGACCATCCAACTGGAGTATGAATATACCCGGAATTTCACCGGCAGGTGGGCTCTCGGCGAGTCGGTGCTGAACGCAATGGAGCAGGTTCCCCGCGATGAATTTGTGCCGCCGGCTATAAAGCCCTTTGCCTTCGATAACAACGCCCTGCCCATCGGTGACGGCCAGACCATCTCTCAACCCTTCATCGTCGCCCTGATGACCGATCTGCTGAACCTGGAAAAGGAGCATTCAGTTCTGGAGGTCGGCACCGGTTCCGGCTACCAGGCAGCGGTTCTTTCCCTCTTGGCTAAAAAGGTCTACAGCATCGAAATCCTTCCGGAACTGGCTGACAAGGCCAGGCAGCGCCTGGACCAACTCGGCTATAAGAATGTGGATGTCCGCGCCGGTGACGGCTACCAGGGCTGGCATGAA
>DAOVNV010000084.1 GCA_030630015.1 Desulfuromonadales bacterium
CGGTCGAAAGCGCCAAAACTCCGGATGGCGCCTACAAGGCAGCGCAGCTGGTCAGGGCCAATCAGGCGCTCTATGATTACTGCCTGGCTTTCGGGGTGCCGTTGATCTCCGGCAAGGATTCGATGAAAAACGACTACATGGTCGGTGATACCAAAATTTCCATTCCGCCGACTGTCCTTTTCTCGGTCATCGGCCGGATCGATGACATTCGCCGAAGCGTGTCCATGGACGCCAAGCGGCCCGGCGACCTGGTCTGTCTGCTCGGTGTGACGCGCGATGAATTGGGCGGTTCCGAGTACTTCGCTATGCAGGGTGAACTCGGCAGCCAGGTTCCCGAAGTCGACGCCGCTGCCGCTCTGCAGCGTTATAAAACAGTCAATGCCGCACAGCAGGAGGGTTTGCTGGCTTCCTGTCACGACCTGTCCGATGGCGGTCTCGGGGTTGCTCTGGCTGAAACGGCTTTTGCTGGAGGTTTCGGGTTGAATATCGACCTTAAAGAAGTCTGTGTCGACAAAGCCATGCGCGCCGATCGACTGCTGTTCAGCGAATCGGCCAGCCGACTCCTGGTCACAGTCCGGGCAGACAATCAGGCGCGCTTAGAAGAGCTGTTTGCAGGGCAGGATTTTGCCTGGGTCGGCAAAGTGACGGAACAGCCGGTACTTCAGGTCGCCGGATTGCAGGGAGAGGCCTTGATCCAAAGCACAATCGATGACTTAAAAACAGCGTGGCAGAATCCGCTGAAGGAGCTTTAGAATGTCAAAGCAGGTCAGGGCGATCGTAATTGCCGGCAACGGCACCAACTGTGAACGTGAAGTGGCACACGCCTGCCGTCTGGCCGGTGCCGATGTTGCCGATATCGTGTATGTTGCAGAACTGCTGGCCGGGCGCGCCAGTCTGGACGACTATCATTTCCTCAACTTGGCCGGCGGCTTCCTGGACGGGGATGACCTGGGCAGTGCCAAGGCCGGTGCCAACCGGTTGAGCTATGCCGCCGTGAAGGGCAGCAGCGAAACCCTGAGTGACCAACTACAACGTTTTATCGCTGATGGTAAACTGATCATGGGCGTCTGTAACGGTTTCCAGCTGATGGTTAAAATGGGGCTGCTTCCTGCTTTGGGCGGCGATTACCGCAGCCAGTCGGCCACCCTGACGTTCAACGACGGCGGTCGTTTTGAAGATCGCTGGTGTACTCTCAAGGTTGACCCGGCGTCGCCCTGCGTGTTTACCCGGGAGCTTGAAGAGCTTTACCTGCCGGTCCGCCACGGCGAAGGGAAGTTTGTCGTTGCCGACCAGTCCGTACTCGATGCGATTGAAGCTCAGCACTTGGCTTCAGTGTATTACAGCGATCCGGATTCCGGTGAGCCGACCATGGAATATCCTTTCAACCCGAACGGCTCCATGGCTGCAATCGCGGGTATCTGCGATGCAACTGGACGTCTGTTCGGCCTGATGCCGCATCCGGAAGCCTACACCCACCGAACTCACCATCCGCGTTGGACCCGTGAAGAAGGCTTGGCGGAAGAGGGCATGGGTCTGTTGCTGTATCAGAATGCAGTTCGTTTCATTCGGGAAGAACTATTATAAGTGAAGCGCGGAACGCGGGACGCGGGATGCGGTTAAGCCTTAACCTCGTCCCCCGAGCCCCGAGCCCCGCTCCCTCGTTTTCACGGAGTGACTGTTTAAAATGTTTGATAAATTTCATGATGAATGCGGTGTTTTCGGGATTTTCGGTCATCCGGAATCGGCGAACCTGACTTACCTCGGGCTTTATGCCCTGCAGCATCGCGGTCAGGAAAGCTGTGGCATTGTTTCTTCAGATGGCAGCAAACTGCGTGCATGGCGCGGTATGGGCCTGGTGGCAGATGTTTTCAAGCGCGACTCGACCTTCGAGAATCTGCCGGGGCGGAGTTCGATCGGGCATGTTCGCTATTCGACCGCCGGCAGCAGCGATTTCAAAAACGTTCAGCCGATCATGGTTGACTACGCCCGGGGCAGCATCGCCGTGGCCCATAACGGCAACCTGGTCAACGCCCAGGAACTGCGTAATGAACTCGAGCAGGCCGGCTCGATTTTTTCCACCACGTCGGATACCGAGGTGATTATCCACCTGCTCGCCAAGTCGCAGAACGACCTGTTGTCTGAACGGCTCACCGAGGCGTTGATGGCGGTCAAGGGTGCTTACAGTGCTGTTTTTCTGACTGAAACCCGCATGGTTGCCGTCCGCGATCCGCATGGGTTCCGCCCCCTGGCGCTTGGCAAGCTCAATGGTTCCTACGTGGTCGCGTCCGAAACCTGTGCCTTCGATCTGATCGAAGCCGAGTTTATTCGTGAAATCGAGCCGGGTGAGGTGCTTCTCGTCGATAAGCATGGCCTGAAATCGTTCAAGCCGTTCAAACAGGTTCCACCGGCGCCCTGTATTTTCGAATTCGTCTATTTCGCTAGACCGGACAGCACGATTTTCGGGGAACAGGTGTACCGGGTCCGCAAGGAACTTGGTCATCAACTGGCCCGTGAACACGCTGTCGAAGCCGATGTGGTCATTGCCGTCCCCGATTCGGGTATGCCGGCGGCGATCGGCTATGCCGAAGAATCAGGGATTCCCTTTGAACTCGGCCTGATCCGTAATCACTATGTGGGCCGAACGTTCATCGAACCTCAACAGTCAATCCGCCATTTCGGTGTCAAGCTCAAGCTCAATCCGGTGCGAGAGATTCTCGAGGGTAAACGCGTAGTGGTCGTCGATGATTCGCTGGTGCGCGGTACCACCGCCCGCAAGATCGTCAAGATGATTCGCAACGCTGGTGCTCGTGAAATTCATATGCGTCTGTCCAGCCCGCCGACCAGTTTCCCCTGCTACTATGGCATCGATACCCCTTCGCGCAAGGAATTGATTTCCTCATCGCATACCCTTGAAGAAATAAACCGCTATATTACTGCCGACACGCTCGGTTATCTGAGCCGTGAGGGAATGCGCGCGGCGGCAGGTGTGCCCGAAGGAACGCCGCGCGGGTGTTTCTGCGATGCTTGTTTCAGCGGAGACTATCCGGTTAAGTTTCCCAGGCTGAAGGCGGATACTCAGATGGGGTTGTTTTAGGGCAATTTTGAATTTTTAATTCTTAATTATAAATTAGGTGGCTAGTGTTTTAAAGCTGATGTTGGTTGTGATGTTTGTTGAGCAATTTAAGAATTCAAAATTCATAATTAAAAATTGAATTAAAGGGAGAGAGAGATGACCGAACAGGAACGTAACGAGTTAATGCAGATTATCAGAGAACTGTCCTACGAGGAGCGTGAAGTGACGCTTGCCTCGGGGCGCAAGAGCAATTTCTATTTCGACGGCAAGCAGACGGCTCTGCACGCCAGGGGCGGCATGCTGGTCGGCAAGGCGTTCTGGGAAATCGTCAAGCAGTTTGAGGGGCCGATTCACGGTGTGGGCGGTTTGACTATGGGGGCCGATCCGATTGCTACGGCAACTTCAATTGCTGCTGCCCTCGAGGGGCAGGAGGTGCATGCTTTTATTATCCGCAAGGAGCCCAAGGGACACGGCACCGGTCAGTGGCTGGAAGGCCGCAAGAATCTGCCGCCCGGTTCAAGGGTCGTCATTGTCGAGGATGTTACGACCACCGGGGGCTCTTCGATGAAGGCGGTTGAACGGGCTCAGCAGGAGGGGCTCGAGGTGCTTGGTATTATTACCTTGGTTGACCGTCAGGAAGGTGCTCAGGAGAATATTGAAGGGCAGGGGCAGAATTTACAGGCTGTTTTTACTCGGGAGCAAGTTGTGGGGTAATGGCTTGCTTTTGATATTTAAGCTGAACTTTCAAAAGGGGTGCCTCGGTGGTGTCTCTTTTGTTTTGTGTCAGAATAAATATTGTTTCATTAAAATCAGAACCGGCGGGACCCGCCGGTTTTAAAGATTTAAAAAAAATGAGGGGGATTGCCTGGGTCGGGAAGATACCCCAGCGGAAAACCAAAATAGTTTCCTACGTTTCATCCGGTATTTTAAAGAGCACATGAACACCATCGAGTTTTTCCAGTGCATCCCGATCAACTGTATCAGTGTCCCCAATCACGCCAATAATCGTGCGGTTGGCGCCCGTTGACTGATGAAAGTCGAAATCATGTTCGACCAGAAACTGCTTGACCTTGCGCAGTTGCTCCTCGCTCGCCCCTTTTTTCATGACAATCAGCATGGTCAGATCCCTTTCGTACGAAGTCGTTCCAGCCGGCGCGACTCGTCAATGACACGCTCGAAGAGGCGTACAATGGCTTCGTTTTCAAGCGGTCCCGGGTTCGCTTGTGACATGGCTTCGAAGATCCGTTTCTCGCGCTCGGGGTCGTAAACAGGGATGCCTCGTTCTTTTTTTATCTCACCGATCTTCAGGGCCAGAGCCGCACGTTCATTGAAGGTGCGCAGCAGCTCACTGTCGAGTCGATTGATCTCTTTGCGATAGTCGTCGATGGTCAAGGAAACCCCCGATGTACGAGGCGCGAAGTGTGAGGAGCGAGAATTTGTATTGTCTCGCCTCTCGCCTCGCACTTCGCATCTTTAGAACGTTTTACGTTTTAACGTATCCTTCTTCCAGTGCACATCGTCCCGTTCCGGAAAATCAAGCGTATAGTGCAGCCCACGGCTTTCCTTGCGATCCAGGGCGCTGCGGATTATCAGTTCCGCAACCGTTGCTATATTGCGTAATTCGATCAGGTCGGACGTAATATTAAAATCCCAGTAGTAATCAGCAATTTCTTCCTGGATCATCTGGATTCTGCGCAGGGCGCGCACCAGGCGCTTGGTGGTCCGTACGATGCCGACGTAGTTGCACATGCAGAGGCGGATTTCGTCCCAGTTGTGGGCCACAACAACTTCTTCGTTGCTGTCCTCGGCACTTCCCGAATCCCACAGGGCGATGTCCGGGAAAGGCTGCTCGCTTTCTTTCAAACGCTCCAGTGAACATTGGACCGCACGATTGGCGTAGACAATCCCTTCCAGGAGACTGTTGCTGGCCAAACGGTTGGCGCCGTGCAGACCGGTGCAGGAAACTTCACCTATGGCAAACAGGTTGGCTATGTCGGTTTCCCCCCAGGTGTCCACGGAGACGCCGCCGCACAAATAGTGTGCCGCGGAGACCACCGGAATCGGCCGTTTGGTCATGTCGATGCCGTAAGAGAGGCAGGTCTCGTAGATGTAGGGGAAGTGTTCCTTGATGAATTCCTCGCTTTTGTGGGTGATATCGAGGAAAACGCAATCGTCGCCGTGGCTTTTCATCTCGCTGTCGATGGCCCGGGCAACGATATCGCGCGGTGCAAGATCCTTGAGCGGATGGTGCTTTTCCATGAAGGCCGTGCCATCCCTGCGGCGCAGGATAGCCCCTTCGCCGCGCACCGCCTCGGAAATCAGGAAGGACTTGGCGTGGGGATGGTACAGGGTGGTCGGGTGAAACTGCATGAACTCCATGTTGGCGATGGTCGCCCCGGCGCGGTAGGCCATGGCGATGCCGTCACCGGTAGCGACATCAGGATTGCAGGTGTAGAGATAAACCTTGCCGGCACCACCCGTAGCTAAGATGGTGAAGCGGGCGCCAAACGTTTCGACCTCGCCGGTCTCGTTGTCAAGTACATAACTGCCGAGACAGCGGTCGGGCTTAATGCGGCGTCGGGTGGCTTTGGCTTCAGTAATCAGATCGACCGCAATATGGTTTTCGTAGATTGCGATGTTGGGGTGCTGTCGAACGGCTTCGACCAGCGCCCGCTCGATCTCCTTGCCGGTTTCATCCTTGGAGTGATAGATGCGCCGCTGGCTGTGCCCGCCTTCCCGGTGCAGGTCATAGGCCCCGGAAGCGTCGCGTGAAAAGCGCACCCCCCACTCAATCAGGTCGTTGATCGCTTCAGGACCATTTTCGATGACCAGGCGGACCACATCTTCATGCGGCAGCCAGACCCCGGCTTCCATGGTGTCCCTGATGTGTTCATCGAATGAGTCCTGCTCTGAGGCAACGGCCGCAATGCCGCCCTGGGCCATACTCGTCGCCGTAGTGGCAATCTCACGCTTGGTAACAATGGCAACCTTGCCATGGTCGGCGACTTTGAGTGCGTAGCAGAGTCCGGCAATGCCGCTGCCAATAACCAGAAAATCAGTAGTTTTATTCATCGTTTTATTGGGGCGTTCAGTATGCTGCCCAGGTGGAATAAAGTTTGCAAGCTCGGTTTATAATGGCGCTGATGGATGATCACGCGGCTCATTATCGAGGCCCTTTTTGCGCATGTCAAGGTTTTTGCTGTGGTCAAATAAGTTGAAATGCTAAAGTTTTTCAGTTATATCTATATCTTATGAGGTTATTGCTGATGATACGTTGCGGGTTGTTTCTAATTCTGCCAGTACTGATGATGGTATCCGTGCTCGGGATTTCACCGGCCATGGCCGACATTTATCGGCACGTGGACGCGGATGGTGTCGTTCATTTTACCAACACCCCGACCCATGGTCGATGGGATTTTTATCGCAAAGAGCGGGGCCAGGTTGCCGCAAGCGTGAGATCATACAGGGAAATTATCCAGCGTTATTCAAATTTCTACCGCCTCGAAGAGGCTTTGGTTAAAGCTGTTATCAAGGTTGAGAGTGATTATAACCCGAGTACGGTTTCCAGCAAGGGGGCTCAGGGACTGATGCAGCTGATCCCCGCAACGGCCAGAGACCTGCGAGTCGTCAATGCCTTCGATCCGAATGAAAACATTCGCGGGGGCAGTCAATACCTACGCCAGATGCTCGACCAGTTCAATGGGGAGCTGGAGCTCGCACTAGCGGCCTATAATGCGGGCCCGAATGCAGTCAAACGCTACGGGGGCATCCCTCCTTATGATGAAACCAGGGCTTATGTTAAGCGGGTCAAGCACTATATCGATTATTATCGAAAAGCCGGGGACACCCTATTATGAACCTTCGTACCGGCCTGCTTAACCTGCCGAACCTTCTAACGCTCACCCGGATAGCGGCCGTGCCCATTGTCGTTGTCTTGTTGCTGTTCGACAGCCGCATTGCAGGCATGTGGGCGGCCAGCATATTCGGGGCTGCCGCGGCTACCGATTTCATTGACGGATGGCTGGCCCGCAAATGGGGGGTGGAGACAGTCCTTGGCAAGTTTCTCGACCCCTTGGCCGACAAGCTGATTGTCATGGCCGCCCTGATCATGCTGATCCCGCTTGACCGTGTGCCGGCCTGGGCAGTTTTTATAATCCTGGCCCGTGAGATGGTCATCACCGGATTGCGTTCGATCGCTTCTTCGGAAGGGATTGTCATCGCTGCCAGCGAACTTGGCAAATACAAGACAATTTACCAGATGGTTGCTATCCCGGGACTCATGCTCCACTATGATTTTTATTGGTTTTTCGGTGTCGAATGGAATATTTTCATGGTCAATATGCATAATTTCGGGATTTTCTTCTTCTACATCGCATTTGTTCTGACCCTCTGGTCAGGCTTTGATTATCTCCAGAAATTCTTCCGGGTCTTTGCCAAGTCGTGACCATATGAGAAACCAAGCAGTCTTTGTGGTGTTTTCCTGAATTTTCGGTTGACTCATAATTGCGGTTTTGCTATAAAGTCTTTCGCTTCGCACAACGAGGTATTCAATAAGCGGGACTAACTCAGTGGTAGAGTGCAACCTTGCCAAGGTTGAAGTCGCGAGTTCGAATCTCGTGTCCCGCTCCAGTTGATAACAGGCACCCGGCCCATGTGGGCCGGGTGCCTGTTTTGATTCGGGTCTTTCTCCTCGATCCTCTCCCTGTTGTCATGCTCTATATGGTCTGTGAAATCCAATATATACAAGTATTTGTATCATGAGTCTTCTCCCATTTTAGTGTTGACACTTTGTGAGTCGAGGCGTTAAAAAGGTGGGGGTTTAGTCTAATTTAATTGAGGTATTTATCTGTATTCAGATTTTTACGTAGGATCGGGTCTAATAACTGTAGGGAGGAGAGAATAATGAAGGGTGTTTTAGGAAGGCTATCTGTTGCGGTACTGTGTGTTGGACTGTTTCTTGGAGGGAGCGCAGTTTGTGCCCTGGGACAGCAGGTCATGTTGACGGCGGATGATTGCGTCAAGTGTCATGATCAGCAGCCGGCCGAGATCGAAACGAATGGTGCCGCCCACAAAACGGATATTGACTGTCAGGCCTGCCACGAGGGGCATCGTCCGAGCATTGCAAGCAATATCCCTGAGTGTAGCAACTGCCACGAGGGGACCAGTCATTACGAAGTCCCTGAATGTATGGCTTGCCACAATCCCCATCAGCCGCTTGATGTCAAGTTAGAGGGCGAAATCAAGGCGGTTTGTGAGACCTGTCACAGCGGTCCAGGCGAGCAGATGGCGGTCAGCCCCAGTATGCACGCCGAAGTGGCCTGTAACTTCTGCCACGCTGATAGCCACGGTAATATTCCTGACTGTGTCGAATGTCATTCGCCGCACTCCGAAACGATGGTTCAGAACGACTGTGCAGCCTGTCATCAGGCCCATAAACCGCTCGAGCTGACCTATGGTCCGGATACCGGCTCCGGCTTGTGCGCCTCTTGCCATGACACCGCTTTCGCTCTGCTGGCGGCCAGCCCGACTAAGCATAACCAGGTCGCCTGTGTTACCTGTCATACGGACAAGCACAAGATGGTTCCGCAGTGCAGCGCTTGTCACGGGCTGCCTCATGCGCAGAGCATGCATGACAAGTTCCCGAAGTGCGGCGACTGCCACAATACCGCACATGACTTAAACAACTGGCCGGGTCAATAGCCACCTCTAAGAAGGATATGCCGATATGGTACGTTTGCCTTGCATCGGTGTCCTTATGTGCGCTCTGATCAGCGTCTTGCTGGCTGGGGGGATCCCCCGGCCAGCAGAGGCTGCTGACCCTGCGCGCGAGCTTCCCGAGGTCACCGTAGAACTTTATGCCAGTGATCCTGTGCCGCTTGATCCTATCGAGTGCGGCCAGTGTCACATCAAACATTACTCCAACCTGAAGAATGCCGGTGGCCAGCACCGTTTTGCCTGCCAGGAGTGTCACCAGCTTTTTCATAGTTACAACCCGCTCAAGAACAATTACGCGGAACTGATGCCGCGTTGCGGAAGCTGTCACGGCCAACCGCATGGCCCGAAGCAGATCTCCTGTGCTGATTGCCACAAGGATCCTCACGCACCGCAACGGGCTCCGGCGGTTGAGCAAATGGTCGCTATCTGTGCCGATTGTCATGCCGAGCCAGCGGAAAAACTGACTGCGTTTCCCAGTGCCCATACGGAACAGGGCTGTGATGCGTGTCATCACGATCAGCATGGCTATATCCCGACTTGCTTTGAGTGCCACGAGGGGCACTACCCGGAGCAGACCATTGATGTGTGCGCCTCCTGTCACCAGGACGTCCACAAACCCGTGCAGATTGGGTTGAGCGATGAAACAGATGCTCTGACATGCTCAGCTTGCCACGATGCTGTCTACGGGAAGTGGACGAAGACTCCAAGCAAGCATGGTTCCGTCAATTGCGGCATGTGTCACACGAGTCACGGATTCATTCCGAATTGCCAGGATTGCCACGCTTCGCCGCATGATC
>DAOVNV010000157.1 GCA_030630015.1 Desulfuromonadales bacterium
AAACCAAGTCAAAATCATAAGCTGGCCTTGTAGCGGGAGCGGGTCCAGGCGTAGAGGCCACAGAGGCCGATGATGTAGCCGATGCCGCCGAGGATTTCGGTGAGGCCCGGCTTGGCCTGGTCGGTGCGCAGGGCTGCGATCTCGCGGTGCAGGCGGCGCAGGTCCTGCTGCATCGTCTGCTGTCGGGCTTCCAGGCGGGTGACTGCTTGCACGCAGGCAGATTCGCTGCTTGTCGCATCGACCAGCGCCGTTTGCAACGGCGGAGCGGTCACCTCTGCGTCTGCCGCCAGAGTTGTGGTGCCCGACAAAAGGATCAGGCCGAACAGGGCTGTGAGTATCAACTTATATGGACCTGTCTGCATGGCGGCTATTTCCTGTCTTCAGGTTGTGGCAACAGGAATTTGGCGCGATGTCCCATGGTTGCCTTGAGCAGGATCGTCAGGGTTTGTCCCTCCGGCAGCGGAAACTCGAACAGCCCCGCGGCATCTGTCTCCCCTGCAAGGAGTTCGTGGCCGGAGCCGTCGGTTACCTGAATCTGGCCGTTGACAACCGGCTGGCCGTCGGAAAAATAGCTTTCCGTATACACCACTCCGCCTTCCACATAGGCGAACAGGTTGACGCGGTGCGCTTCGGCTTCGGTCGGTGCTAGCCACAGGGCAAGGGCCAGAAGCAGGCCAGCGCAGATTTTCTTGATACTCTTTGTATGCATCTGTTTCCGGTTCAGTTCATATCACGGGTGCGGACCCAGAAGACCGCCCCGATTTCGACTGCCTTGTCCTGGCCGTCATGCGGCAGGGTCCAGTCTGCTTCCGAAAGAGCTGAAAAACCCCACCAGCCGGCCCGCGGCATGGCGTAATGGAAGCTGCCGTTGGCGTCGGCCTTGATCACCTGGGTGATGTAGGTTTCGTCCGGCGGGACGACCTTCTGCTGTGAATCATCCGAACCATTGAGAAATTCCACCTCAATTTCGGCGAAGGGTACCGGTTTGCCGTGCAGGAGCACCTGTCCGCTGAACAGGTTGCCGGTCCAGAGGCCATAGGGCCGGGTCAGGGGGATGATCTCGGTTTCAAGGCCGACCGGCTGATCCCAAGCGTCCTCGAGTCCAAGTGCAGCCACGCAGACCTTGGTGTAGTGGACGATGAACAGGTCTTCCGCCGGTTCCCAATAGGGGGTGGGAACAACATAGAAGGTGTGATCGCCGGGACGTTTAATTCCGAAATCCCCCTGCCACCAACGGGTCGGGTGTTCGCTTTCGCTCTGTCCGGCCTGCAGAGACGCGAGCAGATCCGTTTTGGCCCCGCGGTGCATGACGCCGAACTGCTGCGGTCTGGCCATATCCATGTGTCCGCCTTCGAAGGGATGCATGAATTTGATTGCAACTGAGAGGCTGCGAGGGTCGTTCTGGCCGACAATGTCATCCGAGGGGATGATGACGCCGAAATGGGCCAGCGAAGGGGTTGTTGCGCAGAGGATCAAGGTCAATAGAATGAAAAAGATTCGTTTCACGGCGTTCTCCCTTAAGAATAGAGTCACAGAGCATCAATATTAAAGCGTAGCACGAATTTCAAATATGTAGCACATGTTGGGGCAAGATCAAGTTCCAGTCAATAGAATCTTTCGGTTACGGCCCTGTCTGAAAAAAGCTTGTGCATTCTGATGTTGCATAGAATACTGCTGGTGTGTGTAGCCTGCGGGAGGGTTGATCGAGAAGGTGAGATTACTATTTGACACAGGATGAAACCTGTTTTATAACAACTGGTCAGACCATTTGCCACCCGGGGGCTGTCGGACTATCTGGGCTGACGGCCTCTTGGAATGAATCAGGACCAATGACTGAACTTCTCCTCATTATGGTAAGCGCCATTTTCGTCAACAACTTCGTGTTGGCGCGTTTTCTTGGATTGTGCCCTTTTATGGGGGTTTCCAAGAAGGTGGAAACCGCCCTGGGTATGGGCATGGCGGTCACTTTCGTTATGACTGTGGCGACCGTTGTCACTTGGTTCATCCAGTACTTTCTGCTCAACCGGTTCGGTCTGGAATATCTGCAGACCATTGCGTTTATCCTGGTGATTGCGTCCCTGGTGCAGCTGGTTGAAATGGTGATCCAGAAAGTCAGCCCGGTCCTCTACCAGTCCCTGGGGATTTTTCTGCCGTTGATCACGACCAACTGCGCCGTGCTCGGCCTGGCCGTGCTGAACATACAAAAGGACTACACGTTTCTCGAAGGTGTTGTCTTCGCAATCGGTGCGGCGCTCGGTTTTACCCTGGCGCTGGTCCTGTTTGCCGGCCTGCGGGAAAGGCTCGACCTGTGTCCGGTCCCCGCTAGTTTCAGGGGAACAGCGATTGCCCTGGTCACAGCTGGCCTGCTGTCTCTGGCGTTCATGGGGTTCGCCGGGCTGGTAAAAGGCTGACCAGGCGGACTCTCGCGGATCCGGCTGTAACATAGCCCTTTCTCTGGATGCCGGGCCGTCGCCAACCGGTTGGTTGTGACAGTCCCTGCTCTCATTCTGGATGCTGCAGCGGTTCAAAAGTTGAGCCGGACTGCGGAACGACTGTAACTGAAAGACGAAACAATGCTGGCCGCTATCCTGAGTTTGGGCTCCATTGGTCTGACAGCCGCTGTAGCCCTCGGCTTTGCCGCCAAAAAATTTGCCGTAGAGGTGGATCCTCGCGAACTGGCTATTCTGGAAGTGCTGCCGAGCGCCAATTGCGGTGCTTGCGGCTATCCGGGGTGTGCCGGCTATGCCAAGGCTCTGGTCGCCGGTAAGGTCAATCCCAACCAGTGTCCCCCGGGTGGTGCCGAGGTTGCGGAAAAAATTGCCAACATTCTCGGGGTCGAAGTCATTTTTACCGAGCCCGAGGTCGCTGTTGTCATGTGCCAGGGCGACAATCAGAAAGCCCGCAACAAGTTCCGCTATCTTGGCCTGATCGACTGCATTGCCGCACAAAAGCTCGCTGGCGGACCGAAGGTCTGCCCGTCGGGCTGTCTTGGTCTGGGGACCTGCGTCCGTGCCTGTCTGTTCGGGGCGATTGAAATCACTGCAGAAGGGCTGGCTGTGATCAACCGGGAAAAATGTACCGGTTGCGGCCAGTGCGTCCCGGTTTGTCCGCGCCAGGTCATTCACATGGCGCCCCTGTCCTCGGCTGTCCATGTCTTGTGCAACAGCCATGACAAGGGAGCCTATGTGCGCAAATATTGCCAGGTCGGTTGCATCGGCTGCCAGATCTGCAAAAAGACGGTACCGGAAGCCTACCAGGTGGAAAGCTTCCTGGCGAAGGTTGTCTACGAGCATAGTGAGGAGGCCGTTGCTGCAGTGGCCAAGTGTCCGACCCATTGCATCCGGGACTTCACAGAGGGTTATCCGGATGGCAGCACCTTTGCGGCATCGATTGTGCCGGTCAAGTCCGACGCAGCCTAGGAGGCCTCCTAGATTATCGATATGAGCCTGAAGACATTTCCCGGAGGGATCCACCCTCCAGACAACAAGCAGTGGTCAGCCCATAAGCCGATCGAGGATTGCCCTCTTCCGGAGGAATTCGTCGTGCCGTTGGCCCAGCATATCGGCGCGCCGGCCAGTGCCTGTGTCGAGGTGGGCGACAAGGTTGGCCGGGGGCAGGTGATCGGTGCAGCCAAGGGCTTCGTCTCCGTACCGATCCACGCGCCGACCTCCGGTGAAATTGTGGCCGTCGAGGCGCGCCCGCACCCGTCCGGCAATCCTCTGCCGGCCGTGGTGTTGCGTGCCGACGGTGAAGACCGCTGGGTCGATGGTCTGGAACCGCTTGACCCGGCCACTCTGGACCCTGACGATATCATCGAGCAGATCCGCCTGTCGGGAATTGTCGGCATGGGCGGGGCGACCTTCCCTGCCCATGTCAAGCTTTCTCCCCCGCCCGAAAAGAAGATCAATACCCTGATCCTCAACGGGGTTGAGTGCGAGCCCTACCTGACCGCAGACCATCGCCTGATGCTTGAGGAGACAGATCGCATCCTTGAAGGGATTGCTGTGCTGCAAAGAGTTTTCCCTGGCATCAACGCCGCGATCGGCATCGAGGCGAACAAACCGGATGCGATTGCTCATTTACAGGCGCGCTGTGTCGGTGGTGATGTAGATGTTGTTCCTCTGGAGGTCAAATATCCCCAAGGGGCGGAAAAGCAACTGATTAAGGCGATAACCGGGCGGGAGGTCCCCTCTGGCGGTCTGCCGATGGATATTGGCGTGGTCGTTCAGAATGTCGGGACTGTCGCTGCAATTGCGGACGCGGTCGTGCGGGGACTTCCGCTGATTGAACGGGTCTGCACGGTGACCGGTCCTGCGATCAATGAATCTAAAAATCTGCGGATCCGTATCGGCATGCCTTTGAGCCATCTGGTCGATGCCTGTGGCGGGCTCAAGGAAGACCCGGCCAAGATCATTATGGGCGGACCGATGATGGGGACGACCCAGATCGCGCTGGATGTGCCGACCACCCGCGGCACTTCCGGGCTGCTGCTGCTCCGCGAGCAGGATGTTGTCCTGCAGGCGGAAGGCCCCTGCATCCGCTGTGCACGGTGTGTTCAGGCCTGTCCGGCATATCTGCTGCCGACAACGATTGCCGCTTACACCCGTTTGGATCGTTTTGAAGAGGCCGAACAGTACCGTGCGCTCGATTGCATAGAGTGCGGTTGCTGCAGTTACAGCTGTCCTTCTGCCATCCCCCTGGTCCAGACAATCCGTTTCGCAAAATCGACCATCCTGGCACGCAAGAGGAGTGGATAACGTGAACAAGCAGGTCTATCTCTCTTCATCGCCACATATTCATTCCGGCGAAACCACCGAGCAGGTGATGCGTGCGGTTATTTACAGCCTTTTACCGGCCTGCGGGGTTGCCGTTTACTTTTTCGGCGTGCGGGCACTGGCTGTCCTGCTGATCGCGACTCTGGGCTGCCTGGCCGCAGAGGTGGTGTTCCAGCGCTTGATGAAGCAGCCGGTCACCATCAGCGACGGCAGTGCCGTGATCACCGGCATCCTGCTGGCGCTGAATCTGCCGCCGACCAGCCCCTGGTGGCTGACCCTGCTCGGAGCGGTCATCGCGATCGGCATCGGCAAGCAGGTCTTCGGAGGCCTCGGTTACAACCTGTTCAATCCTGCCCTGGTGGCCAGGGTCGTCCTGTTGATATCCTTCCCGGTGCAGATGACCACCTGGACGGTCCCGACTCCGCTCGGTTCCGGTCTCGATGCGATAACAAGCGCGACGCCGCTCGGCGAGTGGAAGACGGCGGTCATGCTGACCGGCCAGTTGCCGGAAAGCCTGCAGGGCGGCTACATCAACTATTTCCTGGGGAATATGCCCGGCTGTGTCGGTGAGGTCTCCTCCCTGGCCCTGCTGCTTGGCGCGGCCTACCTGTTCCGGCGCAAAATCCTGACCTGGCACATCCCGTTGTCTTATGTGGGGACGGTGCTGGTCATGTCGGGAGCTTTCTGGCTGCTTGATGCCGGCAAGTACCCGAACCCGGCTTTTCACCTGCTCACCGGCGGCTTGGTCCTGGGAGCCTTCTACATGGCGACCGATATGGTGACCACGCCGGTTTCTCCCAGCGGAATGGTTCTGTTCGGTGTGGGCTGCGGTGTGTTGACAGTGTTGATCCGCCTGTTCGGCGGCTACCCGGAAGGGGTCTCCTTTGCGATTTTGCTGATGAATTCAGCGACACCACTGATCGACCGCTACTTCAGACCGCGCACCTTCGGCGTTGCGGGCAGAGGACGTTGAGATGAAAGAACTGGCACGACTGGTCCTGGTCCTGACC
>DAOVNV010000252.1 GCA_030630015.1 Desulfuromonadales bacterium
AGATATTCACGGACCAGTTCATGTTTGATCTCTGCGTCATCCGCATTCTCGATGAAGACCGCCAGGCCCTGACCGTACGAAGCCATCGGGGCATGTCCTCCGAACATTTTGGCGAATCGGAACGCGACCTGACCACCGAGACCTTCATCGGCGAGACCTTTTTATCCAACACTGTGACCGTGGTCAATGATACGGACAACATCGGCAAACCGACTTCTGCCGAGATTATCCATGGGCACGGCATCACGTCGTTCGCCCATGCACCGATCGCCGTTGAGGGGGAAACCATCGGCGTTCTGTCCGCCTTCTCGCGCACGGCCAAGGGCATTTTCACCCATGAATTTATAGAACTCTTCACCAACCTGGCCGGCCAGGTTGGCGTCGCCTGGCGCAACGCACAACATGCCGAGCACCTGATTGCCCTGCACGAGCAGCAGCGCGAAATGGAAATCGCCAAGAACATTCAACTCGGTCTTTTGCCAAAGCAGGTTCCCGACATACCGGGCATCGACCTGGCCGGCATCTGTGTCCCGGCAAAAGATGTCGGCGGCGACTACTATGACTTCCTCCACCATCCAGACGGAAGGCTTGACCTGGTGATGGCCGATGTCTCCGGACACAATGTCGGAGCTGCATTGATTATGGCGGAGACGCGCACCTTTATCCAGTCACGCAGTGAACATCTCGGCAGCCCGGAAAACATTCTGAAAGCACTCAACCAGTTCTTCTATGACGACCTGACCCAGGCAGAGCTATTCGTCACCTTATTCTACTTCCAATACCAGCCGGAAACGCGACAGGCCGTGTTTGCAAGCGCCGGGCATTCCCCTCCCTTGCTCTGGAGAGATGACAAGAAAAAACTGCTGCGACTGGATGCCGAGGGATTGATCATAGGGGTTCGCAAGGAGTTCCCTTACGAACAGGCCGAACTGACCTTGGACCCGGGAGATTGTCTGCTGCTGTATACCGATGGAGTGATCGAGGCTGAGAACAGGCAAGGCGAGTTTTTCGGAGAGGATCGCCTGGGTCAACTGCTTATGACCTCCAGCGACCTCTCACCCCAAGACCTGATCGACTATATTTTCGATCAGGTCCGGCTGTTTGCCGGACAGCACAGCTTCCAGGATGACGTTTCACTGGTGGTTATGAAGATCGGTCCGTAGGGGCGACCCGGCGGGTCGCCCCTACATGTCTCGCCACTGGCGATCTATTATGCTAGAATAAATATAATATACATCACACATTAAATACCCTGTGAAGGAGTCTCTGATGAACCTGCAGATTGAAGACAAGGGAGCGGCTGTCCTGATGGATGTCAAGGAGGAGCGGCTTGATGCGCATAACAGCGGCGAACTGAAAGCTCAAATGCTCAAACTTTTTGAAGAAGGCAAGAATAACCTGATAGTGGATCTTTCATCTGTGCGCTTTGTCGATTCATCCGGGCTTGGAGCCTTGGTTTCCGGTTTCAAGAATGCCAGTTCCCGTAGCGGCAGCCTGAAGCTTTCCGGGCTGCAACTCCAGGTCAAATCGATGTTTGAACTGACTCGACTGCATCGTGTCTTCGAAATTTTCGGCGATGTCGACGAGGCTCTCGCCAGTTTTTGATTGAACCTGAAACCTTGAACCTGAGGTCAGTTTGCATGAACTGACCCGTTCACACAAGGCAGATCGATGTCTACAGACCGTGTTGCCGTTGACGTCAAGGTACCAAACCAAACACGCTACCTGTGCCTGATCGGGCATATCGGGGAGAATATTGCCCGTGCCCTCAAACATTATGGCGGCGACAAAGAGAAACTGGCCTATGACCTCAATCTGGTTTTGACCGAGGCCGTGGCCAACGCCATCCGTCACGCCAACGAGGGAGACCCTTCCAAGGAAGTCCACATCGAAATCACCATTGCCGACCGACAACTGGTGCTGCGTGTCTACGACCATGGCCAGGGATTTGACATTGGCCAGTTCGCCGCACCACGCCACCCCATGGAGGAGCACGGCCGGGGGATCTACATCATTCACAACGTTATGGATGAGGTGGTGTACCGTCCGACGGACGATGGGTATGTGCTGGAGATGACTAAGAATCTTTAGAACCCGGCACGCGGGACCCGCCGTCGCCGAAGGCTATGGCGGGTCCCGCGTACCGAGCTTTTAATTTCCTATTAAAAGCTCCAAAATCTCAGCATAACTTCCGAAACGCACATCCGCCTGAAGCTTCTGCTTATAAGCAGCGAACGCCATGCCGGCGGCCTGCGCTGCAGCTTGGTCCAGTTCAGAATCACCAACAAACAGCAGGTCCTTCGGTGACAGCTCAAGACGCCTGGCGGCTTCAAGAAGCATATCAGGGAAAGGTTTCGGACGCGGCACGTCGCGGCTGGTCACGACTGTCTGGAAATGATCGCCCAGATTGAAATGACTGATAATTTCCGGCATGCTCGTGCCGCGGTTGGTGGCAACCGCCAGAGGGAAGCTGGCAGACAAGATCGCAAGGGCTTCGCTCATGCCAGGTTCTGGCTGCATCTCCGGGATAAAGCGCCGATAGTCGAGCCTGGCTGCAAAATCGAGGGCGGCTGCTGTGCGATCTTCACCCAGCAGGGTACCGAGGACCTGGGGGCTGGCAGCGGTGTGACAGAGATGCGCTCTGGCGTGATCGGTTTCTTCCACCGGCAGCTCGTTAAACTCGGCCAGAATCGTGTTGTAGTAGGCCAGATTGGCGCCCTTGCTCTCGAACAGGACGCCGTCGCAATCGAATATGATACCAGCAGGATGTTTCATTTGATGCTTTCGTAGGGGCGACCCGGTGGGTCGCCCTTAAATGTGGCGCTTCAGGACGTAACCCTGGGCGACCCACCGGGTCGCCCCTACGTGTGGCGCTTCATGACGTAAATCAATCCAACCAACCCGAATAGAATCATCGGCAGGGAAAGCATCTGCCCCATGGTCGCTCCACCCCATAAAAACCCGAGATGGGCGTCAGGTTGTCTGAAAAATTCCACAAT
>DAOVNV010000018.1 GCA_030630015.1 Desulfuromonadales bacterium
CGCATCGAGCTCGGTGATCTCGGTGGTCGCCGTATCATTAAAAAAGTTGGCGGTGCCGTTGGAAACGCCTTCTCCGCTGAGATCGGCAACGATGGTTTCGGTGCCTTCCACATCCGAGTCGTCCACGGCATCGACAGTGAAGCTGAAGGTGCCGCCGAAGTTATGGTCAAAGGTCAGGACGCCGCCGCTGTAGTCGACGCTCGAGTCCAATGCCGCTGCTGCTGTGATGGCACTCGTAAAGGCCGGGCTGTAGTCCGACCCGTCCGTGGCCGCCACCCCGCTGCTGGTGTTCAGATCGATCGCCACCCAGGCGGTCTCACCGGTCGCCAGGGAGTCGCCGGTCATGGTGACGGTGAAGGTCGCAGTCTCTGCACCGTCCTCGCTGATGCTCGGGGTCGAGTCGATGGCGAATTCGACTGCTGCATCCACGTCGGTGATGGTGACGTCTTCAGAGTCGGACGCGGTAGCGTTACCGTTGAGTGCTGTGGCATTGCTCAAGCTGATCGTCAGGGTTTCCGGGGAATCGGTCAGATCGTCGTCCATGGCCTGAACACTGAAGTCCAGGTCAGTGCCGACAAACTCGTCGGTGTAGGTCAGGGTGGTGCCGTCGAAGCTGACGCCGGTGGTGGCATCGGCTGCTGCCTGCAGGGCATCCTGCGCTGTCTGGTAGAAGTCGGCATCCTCGGTGTTGCCGCCAAAAGTGACATCAACCGTGATGACATTTCCTAGTTCTACGACATCGCTCAGCGAGATAGTGAAGGTGTCGATCTCTTCGCCTTCTTCACTGATCGTGGTCTGAGTGTCGGAAATGCCGATGGAGATTCCCGGCAAAGGCGTCTGCTCATCCTCGATCGGCGGCTCTGCCGCAGCGAGGTACGCATCCGGATCCTGAACACCGAGCTTGTCAATGCCAGTCAGGGAAGCGCCCATATCGTCATTGTACTCACCGGCACCGCCGCTGTCGCCGCCAGCAGGTTCGCCGGCCGCTACTTCAATCGGTTGCCCGCTCAGGGCGAGTAACAGCACATCCCCGGGGACCACGCTGCCGTCAGCCATCAGGAAGATCGGGACGTTGCCCTGGCTGTCCGGTACGCCAAAATCCTCAAAGACAAGAACTGCGCCGTTGGCGAATTCGACCTGCAGGTCGTCGCCGGACAGAATGACGGTCTGTTCCGTAACATCAAATAGAAGTTGCAGAACCTGTCCTGCCTCAGCGACGATCGTCTTTGACTGACCCGCATCAGGCATCATTACGACAGCAATATTACCGGACGTCGCTTCGGATTGGGTGTTGGTAGTGTCTTCGTTGGCCATGGCTTTGTCCCCCTTTTGGGCTGTTTACAACCTTCGGTTATTTGTTGTTACTGTAAATTGTTGCTCCCAGGAACGACTCTTATGTTGTCTTCTCCGTACTGCTGGAGATAAGTAAAGTCTTCAATGCGGGCCGCAACCCCCATTTGATCCCCTTGCGGTTCAACGCGCAGGACGTGTGCCTGGCAGTCGAGGTGCATCGGGCGTCCGGGGATTGCATATTCAAGCTCTATGGTGAACTTGAGGGTCGTGCCCTCCGAAAAATTCTGATCGGTCACGAAATAGATTCCCGACAAGCTGACATCCCGGGTCACGCCGGAACCCTGTTCCAGGTGCACTGGAACTTCGATCTCGATCCTCTGTGTGGCTCTTTTCTCGGCAGTATTTTCCACGTGTCTCCTCTTTTTTGAATAGTTTAACGATTAAAAGGAGACTCGCAATCTAACCATGGGTTGATATCTGTATAACTTTCGGTATAGTTAATCGTGGAAAGTTGGAAAATACACTTGCTCTAAAGGTTTTTTGCGCTTTAAGGCCATTTATTCATGCCGATCTCTCTCGTTGCAGCTGATGCTCAACCGATCTTCCTGCTGGGTCTGACGCAGTTGTTTTCAGCCCAGTCGGGGATTGATCTTGCGGCCTACTGTGTGACGGCACGCAAGACGCGCGAGGCCCTCCATGAACACCAGCCAGATATCCTCTTGATAGATTTCAATCTGCCGGATTGCAAGGATATGGAGTTGATTCGTGAACTGCAACAAAAGGGCTTCCCCACGAAAGTCATTATCCTGACTGCAGCCTTGAGCGACGAACAGACCATCGAGGCCTTGCGGTTGGGAGTGCAGGGTGTGATCCTGAAAAATATGCCGATCCCACTGTTGTTGCAGTGCATTCGGAAAGTGGCTGTCGGTGGGCAATGGCTGGAGAAGAAATCGATCGGGCAGGCTTTTGAAATGATGCTGCGCCGGGAAGCGGGGGCACGCCGGGTGGCTACGATTTTGACCGAGCGGGAAACGGAGGTGATGTGCCTGGTGGCAGAAGGGTTGAGCAATCGCCAGATTGCCGAGAAACTGGTTCTTTCTCAAGGGACAGTCAAAATTCACATCCACAATATTTATGGCAAGCTTGGTGTCAATAACCGGGTTGATCTCACCTTGTATGCGCAGAAGAAAGGTCTCGTTTGAATCGGGGCAGTCGGTTTCCGGCAACAGGTAAATAAAAAGGCCACCCTTTTCCGGGTGGCCTTATGTCATTTGTGCTTCCAGAGATTCAGGAAGCGAATGTATCGGGGCTGAACTCGACATTGATGGCATCAGAGCCACTCTGCAGGCTATACAGCGACAGCCCATCGTAGCTGTCGAATGTCCCCATGGTATTGATGCCATCGATGGTGATGGAAGTGCCGGCATCCATGGTCAGAGTGACGTCCGGGTTGAGTGACGAATCCGCCTCGATGGTCACGGTTTCGGCAAAAGCCTGGATCTCGGCGGTACTCAAGAGATCATCACCATCGTCGAGAACCTCGTAGAAGCGCAGGGCGTCCTCCCCAAGATCGAAGTCCCTGATGGCGTCGGCGCCTTCGTCAACGATGGCACTGAAGCCAAAGACATCTTCGTCTCCGCCGCCAAGCAGGATATCATCTCCATCGCCGCTGATCAGCAGATCGTTGCCCTGATCGCCGAAGAGGATATCGCCATTGTCGTTGGCGGCAAGCACATCGGCCCCGTCGGTACCGAGGGTGGCATTCACATAGATCACCAGGTCGGCGGTGTCACTGCCGCCGTTGCCGTCTTCAATGGTGTAGGTGAAGACGTCTTCCCCTTGTTCGAGACTGGACGTCTGGTAGGTGTAGCTTCCATCCTGGTGGATGGTCAGGGTGCCGAAATCACCATCGATGGTCAGCCCCTCGGCATCAGCGGGAACCGGATTTCCGTCGACATCAATCACGGTCAGGGGGTCCTCCTCGGGATCGCTGTCGTTGTCCAGAACGTTCAGGGTTCCGGTCAGAGTGGCCTCGGTCGGAATGCCGCCTGCCAGGCCCCATGGGTTCCCGAAACCGGTCGGGTAGCTGAGATCGTACTGGTCGATGACGGTGAAATCCGTTTCGTTCGGCTGCAGAACGAGGACTTCCTTGAAGCTGACCATGTAGAGGGTGTCGTTCAACCCTTCGGCGATACCGTATTCTCCCGGACTCAGCTGGGTGTCACCCAGGTCGGTCACTGTCTCGGTTGCCGGGTCGATAGCCAACAGGTGGCCGTTTTGGGAGAGGGTGTAGAGCAGACCACCGACCGTGACCAGGTCCGCGACGCCCTGAACGTTGCCCAGGTCAACCAGTTCGGTCGCGACAGGAGTCACACTATCCAGTCCACTAACTGTGTAGACCATGTCTCCCTGCACCACATACAGGGTGCCATCGTTGCCGAAGGAGAGGCCGTCGATCGGGCTGTTGTTGTCGAGGCCGTCGATAATACCCTCATAGCTGATCGTCTCCGTGGCCGGATCGATAATGACGATCTGCTGGGTTTTGACCCCCTGTTCCTTGCCGTGGGCAATCCCCCAGATCAGGCCGTCCGGGGCGAGGGTAATGTCGGACATGCCGATTTCGGTGTCGAACAGCTTGGTATAGCCGCCATCCTCACTGAGGTCGACCTGGAAGAAATCGCCGTTGGAGCGGTTGGAGAGGGCATAGGCGCCAATTTGAACGTTGGCGAACAGGGTGTCATCGTTGGCTACCGGGTCCTCATTTTCAACGACAGGAGGCTGATCCTCTTCCGGCAAAACCGCTTCCAGCAAAACCGGAATCTGCTCGTCTTCAATGGGCGGTTCTGCTGCAGCGAGATAGGCGTCAGGGTCCTGGCCATCAAGCTTGTCGATGCCGGCCAGGATGTCGCCCATGTCATCGTCGTATTCTCCTGCGCCGCCACTCTCCGCTCCGGCTTCACCGGCAGCTGTTTCGACAGGAGGCTCACTCAAGGCGACCAGTAGAACGTCTCCCGGGATCATGCTGCCGTCCGACATCAGGAACATTGGAGCGTCCCCCGGGGTGTCCATTCCGGCAAAATCCTCGAAGATGAGAACTGCTCCCCCGGTCAGATCGACCCGCAGATCATTGCCATCCAGAACGATAGTCTGGTCTGCAATGTCAAAGTCGAGTTGGAATATCTGGCCAGCTTCAGGAGTGTAGATTCGGATTTGCCCCGGATCGGGAATCACGACGTGAACAACGTGATCGGCAGATGCCTCAGACTGGGAATGAAGTGTTGTTTCGTCTTCCATGGCTTCGACCTCCTCCCCCCTCCGCTGCCTATCTCTGCTTACTTGCAGTTCAGGCAGGTTGTTGGTTTCAGAACGAGCCATTTTTCAGCGGAACTTTCCGCATGTTTACTCTTTAAGTAAATTTTAACTTTTACTGGGAGACTCGCAATCTATCTATGGGTAGAGATCTGTATAGCTTTAGGCATATCTAGTCGTAAAAAGTTGGAAGATGCGCTTGCTGTAAAGGTTTTTTACGTATCAAAGCCATCTTGAAAGTGATTGCGGTGTAGTCTGTTCTCTGGTTCCTGAAAACAGATGAAATGAAAAGGCCACCCTTTTCCGGGTGGCCTTTGATGTGCTGAGATTTTGGGTCGGGTCATCAGACCCTGGTTTTTTATCAGTCCTCCACGCCGACCATGTAGACAGCCTTGTCGACCTGCAGGCTTTCCGTCAGTTGGCCGGCCAGGGCCAGCAGCCGTCCAACCGCAATGACTTCATTGGTTCTGGCTGTTACCATCAGGCCTGATGATTGAAAGAGTTCATTGCGGGCGTCAAGGACATCAAGCAGAGTGCGCTGCCCGACATCGAACTGCTTCATGTAAGAATCGAGAGTTTTCTGATTGTAGTTCACGGAGTCGCCATAAGAAACGACCTGTTTACGCGCCGATTCCAGCTCAGCCCAGGTTGCTCGGGTTTCTTCGACGACGATATCCCGCTGGTCATCACGATGGGAAGCCGCCTGCAGCTTGCGGGCTGACGCGGCCTTGCGGTCGGCGATGTCGGCGCCGCCGTTATACAGGTTCCAGCGCAGCCGCAACATGGCTTGGTTGTTGTGCTCATAGGTTTCTGAACTCTCAACCTGATCCTCATAAGAAGTACTCAGTTCAGCATGTACTTTAGGCAGGAAGCTGGACCTGCTCAGTTCGACCCGCTGATCGGCTTCAACAACATTGGCGCTTAATGCCATGATCTTCGGGTTGTTGTCCAGGGTGGCGGTAATCGCTTCTTCCAGGCTCTGGGGGGGCATTTCTTTGGGGGTATTGTAGAATTCCAGGTCTCCCGCCAATTTGCCGACAAAACGCATATAGTTGGCTTCGGCAGTTTTCAGGCCGGCCTGGGTCTCGGCCAGGGAGGCGAAGGTGCGGGCCAGGCGAGCCTGAGTCTGGTCGACATCGGCAATACTTCCGGCCCCCCCTTCCTGACGCTCCTTGAGCATGTCGAGGATTTCCTGGTGGTCGTAGATGTTCCGCTTGGCAAGTCCGACCAGTTCTCTTTGTCGATAGACTTCGAGGTGGGCGATGATGGCATCCAGTGCGATCGCTTCGGCGTTGTCGAAGGTTCGGATGCCGGCCGAATCCAGCTTGGCTTTTTCAATACCGACGATGCTGGAGGTCTCTTTGCCGTCGTAGAGCAGTTGGGAAAGACGGAGCGAGGCTTCCAGTCGATCGTAGAAGTTGTGCTCGATATCGGCAGCGCGGGTGCCGACATCACTGTGGGATTCCGCACCATAGCCAAAGGTCAGGTCGACCTTGGGATAATAGCCCCCTATGGCACGATCATGCTCGTGAATAATCGCTTGTTGGTTGTGTTGCAGGACTTGCAGGCGCGGGCTGTATTCCAGTGCGGTGATCACTGTGTCCGCTGGAGTGACCATGTTGCCCTGGGCTTGAGCCGGGACTTCGTAGGCCAGTACAAATACGGCAGTAAGCCCCATTATCAGGCCAATGGACAGCAGTTTCCACGGGCTTTTGATTTGTTCGGTCATGACGAATGCCTCCCTGAACCTGATCGGTTCCAATGCGTTTGCAGTTGAATGTCCTTAAGGACTGGACAGATAACGTTTCTTTAAGTGAATATAGGTATATCAAAGATTGAGCACTTTCCAAGTCATAAGGGGTAACTTTTATACGAGTTTCAAGGGAGGGGGCGTAAATAATTTACCAGAGGTGTCACGCTGGGGAATTAATGCTATACTTAACTATGTGTAACTTCCTTGAATTATTAGTCTTCAATTTGCTTTGAAGGAGTTTGTTGCCGGGAGGGCCATGACTGGCTGTGACACTCTCCTGACAGCCATGTCAGCCGAATTATGTCAGACCAAGTATCAGATACTGAAAAAGTCAATAAATCAATTGATTCCGGGGGCGGGGATGCCGTGGCTGCCAAGCCTGCTGACTCTGTGCGCAGCAGTTTTGTATCGCCTGGCGGGGTTGACTTCGAGCCGCCGATCCTGCGCTGTTTGTCACTGATTTCAGGACTGCTTGGCCGACCCATTTCCACCGTTGCTCTCAAGGCAGGCATTCCACAGGGCCGTGAGCGGCCACCCCTGTCGGTTTGCCTGCGTGCTGCAGAGCAGGCCGGCCTGAAAGTGGGGACTTTTCATCGCCCCAGGCTGGAGACAGTTTCTCCTCTGACGCTGCCCTGCATCCTGCTCTTAAAGGGCGATAACGCCTGCGTGCTGACTGAATTCGAAGGCGGCAGTGCCAAGCTTCTGTTTCCCGAGCTGGGCAACGTCCCCCAAACAGTTCCCCTGAAGCGTCTTGAAGATCAGTATTCCGGCTATGCTCTGCTGGTTCATCCCGAAGGGCGTCTCGATCAGCGGGCCAGCGAACTGAAACTGGTCGATACCCGTGCCTGGTTCTGGGGAACCATCTTCAAGTTTTCCCCGATCTACAAGCATGTCCTTCTGGCGACGGTACTGGTCAATCTCCTGGCGCTGGCCAGTCCGCTGTTTGTTATGAATGTTTACGACCGCGTAGTGCCGAACAACGCTTTCGATACCTTGTGGGCATTGGCTGCCGGTGTCTTGGTGGCCTATGTGTTTGATTTCCTGTTGCGAAACCTGCGCAGTTATTTTGCTGATGTGGCCGGCAAAAATGCGGATGTCATCATTGCCAGCAAACTGATGCAGCAGATGACGTCCATGCGGCTGGACCACAAGCCGGATTCGGCCGGCACCCTGGCCAACAATCTACGTGAATTCGAAACCCTGCGTGAATTCTTCAGTTCGACCACCCTGATGGCTCTGGTCGATATGCCATTTATTTTCATCTTTATCGCCCTGATTGGCTATATCGGCGGGCCCTTGGCATTTGCGCCTTTACTGGCTGTGCCGGTTGTGGTTCTGGTCGGACTTTTCATGCAACAGCCGTTGCAACGTGTGGTTGAACGCAGTTTTCGTGAAGGGGCTCAGAAAAACGCCCTGCTGATCGAAGCCATCAACGGCATTGAGACGATCAAGACCAGCATGGCCGAAGGCCAGATCCAGAAGCGCTGGGAAGAGGTTGTCGGTCTCAATGCTCGTTCGACCAGCCGAGCGCGAGCGCTGTCCAACTTTTCCATCACTTTCTCGCAGTGGTCGGCGCAGTTGGTCAGCGTGATGATCATTATCGGAGGTGTCTACCTGATTTCCCGGGGTGAATTGACCCTTGGCGGCCTGATTGCCTGCAATATTCTGGTCGGTCGTGCGATGGCGCCACTGGGAGCGGTGGCTGCCGTGCTGACCCGCCTGCAGCAGTCGCGCATGGCCTTGAAGTCACTTGATCTGCTGATGAGCCAACCGAACGAGCGCCCCGCAGGACAGGAGTTTATCCGGGCCAGCAATCTGGAAACGTCCATTTCTTTTGACAAGTTGCATTTTCAGTATCCTAACAGTCAGACGCCTGCTCTGAATGGCATCAGTCTCCAAGTCAAGCCAGGTGAAAAAGTCGGAGTGATTGGTCGGACCGGTTCCGGCAAGAGCACCGTGGGGCGGCTCTGCCTCGGGCTCTATCAACCCCGGGAAGGGTCGATAAAACTGGGTGGCATCGATTTGCGCCAACTGCATGTTGCCGACCTGCGCCACCATATCGGTTATGTCAGTCAGGACAATTATCTTTTCTACGGCAGCATCCGGGAGAATATTGCCCTTGGGGTGCCTTATGCCGACGGGCAGGCGATCCTGCATGCGGCCAATATTGCCGGAGTGACCGATTTCGTGCGCGGCCACCCGGCCGGTTTCGACTGGCAGGTGGGTGAGCGGGGCATGAACCTCTCGGGAGGTCAGCGCCAGGCGATTACCATTGCACGCTCGCTGTTGCTTGATCCGCAGATTCTGATTCTCGACGAGCCGACCAGCGCTATGGACAATAATTCCGAAGCGCTTTTCCGGCAAAGGCTTAAAGCGATTTTGACGGATAAAACGATGATCCTGTTTACTCATCGTACCAGTATGTTGCAGCTGGTTGATCGCCTGGTGATCATGGATAGCGGCAAAATTGTTGCAGATGGTCCCAAAGCCGAGATTTTCCAGGCATTGAAGAGTGGCGAGGTCAAAACGTCACAGCAGGCATAAGCAATCATGTCAAAAGACAAGCCGAAAACATCTTCAGCCCCGCCACAGGCGCGCAAAGGCCTGCTTGGATTCGCTCGGGAGGAAGAAGAACTCTTCTTCATGAGCGAGGTCGACGCGGCGATCCAGCGCAAGGGGCACGCTTTTGCCTACCTGCTGAGTATGGCGGTGGGCGTCCTGTTGGTGCTGTTGGTGACTTGGGCTAAGTTCACAGTTCTGGATGAGGTCACACGTGGCATGGGTCAGGTCATCCCATCCCGGCGTGTTCAGTTGATTCAGAACCTGGAAGGCGGCATTCTCCAGGAAATTCTGGTTCAGGAGAACCAGATTGTCGGCAAGGGCGACATCCTGGTCCGTATCGATAACGCCGTGGCAGCGAGTCAGTACCGGGATGCTTTCGCCAAGGCCCAGGAGCACGAGGCCGCGATAGTCCGTCTTACAGCCGAGGCCGAGGATAAAAAGAACCTTGTTTTCCCGGCGGAATTGCAGAAAGCGGATCCCCAGATCCTGGCGGATCAACAGTCCATTTTCCAGGCCAGGCAACTGCAGCTGCGTGCGGAACTGAATGTCTTGAGGTCTCAGTACAGCCAGAGGCAACAGGAAGTTGCCGAGATGCAGAGCCGCAAAGAGCAGTTGGAGCGTAGTCTGAAACTGGCCCACCAACAACGTGATATCGCCAAGCCGCTGGTCGACCAGGGTGTCTACCCCAAGACGGAATATCTCGCTGTAGAGCGTGATATTTCTTCTCTGCAAGGTGATATCGATGCTTTGCGGCTGGGGATTCCCCGGGTTCGACAGTCTGCCAACGAGGCCAGTAAACGGATTGCCCAGCGCAAGGCCGAGTTCCATGCCCAGGCGCTGGACGAACTGAATCGTCGTCGGGGGGAAATGAACTCCCTGCACAAAATTATGGCGGCGGGTGAGGACCGGGTGACCCGGACCGATGTGCGTTCTCCGGTGCGCGGCACGGTTAAACAGCTCATGCTGACCACGGTTGGCGGAGTGGTGCGGCCGGCTGAATCCATTATGGAAATTGTCCCCCTCGATGATACCTTGCTCATTGAGGCGCGTATCCGGCCGGCTGATATTGCCTTTCTACACCCGGGGCAGAAGGCGGTGATCAAGATCACGGCTTACGATTTTTCCATATTTGGCGGGATTGATGGTTTTGTTGAGGCGATCAGTGCCGATACGATTGAGGAAGATGATGGCGAGAGCTTCTACAAGGTCAAACTGCGAACCAACACAAATTCAATGATCTATCGTGGGGAAAGTCTGCCCATCATCCCGGGGATGACCGCCAGCATTGATATTCTGACGGGCAAGAAGTCCGTGTTGGCATATTTATTGAAACCGATCTTGCGTATGAAACAGAATGCATTACGAGAACGTTAAAGGGATCATTCGCATGCTCGGGCTTCGCATGGCAGTTGTCGTGGTTGGAATCGGTCTGCTTGCCGGTGTTTGTGGCTGCAGTTCAAAAGCCTCTGCCGATTCCCAGGCTGCCAGGGTCAGCTTGATCAAGCCGGGAAGCGGGCTGTTCCGCAGTCACGAATTCCGCAGTTCATTGAAGGCACTGCCGAATTGGACCCGGGTGATGGCTTCCTCCGAAATCCAGGTTGAATCAATGTCCACCTGTGACCCGGTTTCCGGAAGTTGCTCCTCGGCGGCTTTAAGCTGGCAGCGGATTATCCGTCAGGCCGGCAACCTGGGGGCCTTCGAGAGGCTGAAAAAAGTCAATGCCTATTTCAATCGATGGCCCTACCGATTGGATATCGATGTTTATGGTGTCTCTGATTACTGGGCGACGCCCCGAGAGTTTCTTCAACTCTCCGGCGACTGCGAGGATTACAGCATCACCAAATATTATGCTTTGCGCCAGATGGGTGTTCCCCCTGAAAAGCTGCGGATCGTGCTGCTAAGGGACGCGATTCGAAACATTTCCCATGCGGTCCTGGCTGTGGAGTTGAATGGTGAGACATATATTCTGGACAACATGTCTGATCTCGTGCTTGTCCACCTGAAATATAAACATTATGTGCCCCAGTATTCTGTCAACGAATTTTTTAGATGGGCTCACGTGTCGCCTGATCTACTTCGGTAGAGAGTGCCCTGAATAAACTGAGGAGATACTCAGTCATGCAACAGACATCCAAACAGCAAATGGAAATCATCCCGGGTGTGGAATCGTCGGCACCTTATGCGCCGGGTCTTCGCAAAACGGCCTTCTGGCTTGGCCTGTGTATTATTGCGGTTGCCGCCCTGGCTGCCGTGGTCTGGGTGGTGTGGGGATTGCAGACTCGGGAGCGGGAATTTGCGGAGCAGCTCGAGAAGCGGCTTGCCCTTATGGCGGCTTCGGAGGTGCAGCTGATCGAGGTTTTGACCAGAACTCCGGAGTATCAGGCGGCCAGAATCATCAGCTCAGACCTGTTCCGTCTCTATGCTGCCGAAGTGCACCTTGTTGAAGGCGATATCTCTCGGATTGTTGCGGGGCCTTTGCCGGGTGAGGATCCCCTGGAAGTGGATATGCTGCAGTTGTCAGCCCAGTTGCCGATGATGCAGAACCTGTTGATGGAATTCATCCAAATTTCGGGTTATTTGTCAGGGCGGGTCGTCAATCAGGATAAAACCGTCTACCTCGCTACCGATGCAACGACAACTCCCCTGCGGCCGGATCAGCTGTCGATGGTTGAACGCGTGTTGAAAGGTCGGCAGATCCTGATTGGCCCCTTGCGTCACAGCGCTAGCGGCCTGTTGCTGGAAGCCTATCTGCCAATATTCCCCCCCGAATCCACTGGCTTGGGGGAGGAGCCCATTGCCGTCCTGCTGCTTTCCAAGGCGGTTTCCGATCGTCTCAACGAACTGCGCAACAGCAACGTTCTGGTCGAGAAAGGAGAAAGGCTGCGTCTGGTTCAGCAGACTGCTGAAGGTTACGAGGAGGTTGTGCCCTGGCTGCCGGGTGAATTGCGCAGCGTCAATTTCTCAGCACTGCTCGATGATGCCGGCAAGGTCCCGTTTGCCTTGCGGAACTCACTGTCCGGAGAACAGCAGGTCTACTCGTTGGCCCTGCCGATACCGGGTCTTGACTGGTGGGTTGTTGTCGAAGCGGACAGCTTGATTGCCCGTGAGGGGCTGCGTAGCCATCAGAGGGCCATCATCAGTTTTGCCTCTTTGTTGATCCTTTTCTTCGGAGTGACTTTCGGTGCAATCTGGGCCGCCATGGCCAGCAACCAGGACCGCAAGGTTGCCAGATATTTTGAGGAGCTTGCGGGTCAGATCGATCAGCAGCGGCAGTTGCTTGACCGGATCAACAATACGATCAGCGATTATATTGTGCTGAAGGACCTTAAGGGGCACTATCAGTATGTCAACCCGGCTTTCGCCGATGCTGTTGGTCGGGAGGCCAGTGACCTCATTGGCCAGAACAGCGAGGCGGTCTTCGGTTTTGACACGGCGCGCCGGCTTGACCATTCAGATCAGCAGGTGCTTGCCACCGGCGAACCGGTGACTCTTAAAGAAAGGATTTTTTTACAGTCGCATCCCCATCATCTGCAGATCTCCAAGTCTCCACTCAAGGATGCCCAGGGGAAAATTACCGGAATTGTCTCGGTTTCACGCGATATAACCGAGATGGTCGAGGTGCAGAAGAGCCAGGAGCAGGCCACCTGCAAGACTGTGGAAGCATTGGTGCGGGCGATCGAATTGACCGACCCCTACCTGGCCGGGCATTCCCGCTTCATGGGTTCTCTGGCGGTCGAGGTTGCCAAGGTGCTTAACGCCGGCGACCGGGACATCGTCACGGTGGAAACAGCCGCCAACCTGTGCCAGATCGGCAAACTGTTCGTGGACCGGAATCTTCTCCTCAAAACAGGGCCTTTGACGGACGATGAGAAGAAAGAGATGGAAACTCATGTCGAACATGCTGCCCGTGTGCTGAAAGATATCGACTTCGGGTTGCCGGTGTTCGAAACCGTTTACCAGATGAGTGAAAGTATGAATGGACAAGGCTATCCCGAAGGGCTTAAAGACGATGAAATCGTGCTGTCAGCCCGCATCCTGGGGGCTGTGAACAGCTTCTGCGCCATGGTCGAACCGCGCGCCTATCGCGGCGCCAGGTCGGTGGATGAGGCTCTAGGCATTCTTGGGGAGACCGAAGAAGCTTACGACCCGCAGGTTGTGAAAGCGCTCAAAGAGGTGGTTCACTCTGCGGTTGGGGAAAAGCTTCTGATGCGTGAAAAAGAGTCCGGTTGAGCTTGTCCCCTTCTGGGTCTGCTGAACAGTTACATTTGAAATTGGATTTGACCGGGGTCAAGGTTTCGGATGCCGGGATATGCGATCTTCCGAGACATGAAAACTTTACCTGGGCATTATCTGATTCTTTGTTTTGTCTCTTTGTGTTTGCTGTTGCCGACAGTGTCAGCTCTGGCGGAATCGACCGTTACCTGCCACTGTTATCGTGACCGCGAATTCTCTGCGCAACAGCCGGCGGCAGCAGATCCTTATTTGCTGGCGACAGTTCAGAACCGGTTGATGGCCTACCTGTTTGATGTGCCGCGTCGCGAGATCGTCCAGACCAAAATGGCCGGCTTGACCAATGACCGATTCTGGGTCGCGGCCTGGATCGCTTCCGGTTCAGATAAACCCTTCACAGGCATTCTTAAAATACGTGAAAAGATGTCTTCGTGGGGGGACGTTGTTGCGACGTCAGTGTATGACCCGGGACAACTGGGTAAGCCCTTTACCGATCTTCTTTCTACAGGGGCTGATGAGGCCGTCCTGGCTTGGACGGTTGTGGAGCAGGTTCTGGAAACCCGGCTCGGCCTCACCCCTGAGCAGGTGGCTCTTTTGCGGAAATCAGGTGCGACAACCAGCGAGGCTGTCCTTTCGGTTGCGATCAGCCTGTGCAAGGAGCAGTCGATCCTGCAGCCTTTCCAATCTGCGCAGGATGGCGGTTCGTGGGGCGCTCTGCTGGTCGATACCGGAGACACTGTCGATACCCTTGAAAAAGCCATGGTGCAGCAGATTCAGAAAGTTTCCGCCTCTTTTGCCTCAATCAGTGAGTAGATAACCAGTCCCTATTCCTCCCTCGTCGTAATGCTTGCACTCTTTTTTCTGCTGGTGACTTAAAAAAAAACGCTAAAGCCTTGACAAAACTGCGGGGCTGATTATATTTAGGCCTGCTTGTTGGCACTCTCTTTGATGGAGTGCTAACGGTGCGGCGTGCTCTGAAACCTTTTCGGAGGTGTTTATGGGTCACGCTGTCGTTATTTAAATCAATTGACAAGGCACAATTCACATAACCTCAACACATGTCATGATGGAAAGGAGAATATCGATATGAACATCAGACCACTGCATGATCGGATCATCGTAGAACGTCTCGAGGAAGAGACCACAACAGCAGCTGGCATCATTATCCCTGATTCGGCCAAGGAAAAGCCCCAGCAGGGCAAGGTTGTCGCTGTCGGCAAAGGCAAGGTGACTGAGGATGGCAAAGTTCTGCCCCTTGATGTCAAGACTGGCGATACGGTTCTGTTTGGCAAATATGCCGGAACTGAAGTCAAGCTGGACGGCAATGAGTACCTGATGATGCGTGAGGACGATATCTTAGGCGTCGTCGAATAATTTTAAACCTACGTAAATGCATAAACGAGGAGGATAGAAAAACATGTCTGCTAAGGAAATCAAATTCGGGCAGGATGCCCGTGCCCAGATTCTTCATGGCATTAACGCCCTGGCCGATGCGGTCAAGGTTACCCTCGGTCCCAAGGGCCGCAATGTCGTGATCGACAAAAGCTTCGGTGCGCCTCTGATCACCAAGGACGGTGTGACCGTTGCCAAGGAAATCGAACTGGACAACAAGTTCGAGAACATGGGCGCCCAACTGGTCAAAGAAGTAGCTTCCAAGACTTCTGATGTTGCCGGCGACGGCACCACGACCGCGACCGTTCTGGCCCAGGCGATCTACCGTGAAGGTGTCAAGCTGGTGACCGCCGGTCACAATCCGATGGACATCAAGCGCGGTATCGACAAGGCTGTGGAAGTTGCCGTGGCCTCGCTGCAGGAACTGTCCAAACCAGTCAAGGATCATACCGAGATCGCCCAGGTCGGCACCATTTCCGCCAACAGTGACACCACGATCGGCAACATCATTGCCGAGGCGATGGAAAA
This sequence comes from Desulfuromonadales bacterium, assembly GCA_030630015.1. Taxonomy (GTDB): domain Bacteria; phylum Desulfobacterota; class Desulfuromonadia; order Desulfuromonadales; family BM103; genus JAQYVZ01. The sequence goes on from DAOVNV010000018.1 coordinate 15,068, forward strand.
GGTCGGCAAGGAAGGTGTTATCACTGTCGAGGAAGCCAAGACGATAGAAACCTCTCTCGAGACCGTCGAGGGTATGCAGTTCGATCGTGGTTACCTTTCCCCTTATTTCGTGACCGACCCTGAGCGGATGGAAACGGTCATGGAAGACGCCCTGATTCTGGTCCACGACAAGAAGATCAGCACCATGCGTGACCTGCTGCCGGTTCTCGAGCCGGTTGCCAAACAGGGCCGTCCTCTGATGATCATCGCAGAAGATATCGACGGTGAAGCGCTGGCCACCCTGGTGGTCAACAAACTGCGCGGCACCCTGAATGTGTGTGCCGTCAAGGCCCCCGGTTTTGGCGATCGCCGCAAAGCGATGCTCGAAGACATTGCCGTCCTGACCGGTGGCCGAGTCATCTCCGAGGAAGTCGGCTTCAAGCTGGAAGCAGCCACCCTCGACATGCTTGGTCAGGCCAAGCGGATTGTGGTCGATAAGGACAACACGACCATCATTGACGGCGCCGGTGCCGAGGCCGAGATCCAGGGGCGCGTCAAGCAGATTCGCGCCCAGGTCGAGGAAACCTCGAGCGACTACGATCGCGAGAAGCTTCAGGAGCGCCTCGCCAAGCTGGTTGGCGGCGTTGCTGTGGTCAAGGTTGGTGCGGCCACCGAGACCGAGATGAAAGAGAAGAAAGCCCGCGTCGAAGACGCCCTGCACGCAACCCGTGCTGCTGTCGAAGAGGGTATCGTCCCTGGTGGCGGTATTGCCCTGATCCGTGCTATCGAGGCCGTTGCAGCAATGAAAATCGAAGGGGAGCAGTCCTTTGGCGTGAACATCCTCAAGCGTGCCCTCGAAGAGCCCCTGCGCCAGATTGCCACCAATGCCGGCCAGGAAGGCGCTATCGTGATCAACGAAGTCAAGAACAAGAAAGGCGCTTACGGCTTCGACGCTGCCACCGATCAATATGCTGACTTGGTCAAGGTCGGCATCATCGATCCGACCAAGGTCGTGCGCATCGCCCTGCAGAACGCTGCTTCCGTATCCGGCCTGATGCTGACCACCGAGGCCTGCATTGCTGACAAGCCGCAGGACGAAGCTGCTATGCCTGCTATGCCTGATATGGGCGGCATGGGTGGTATGGGTGGCATGGGCGGCATGATGTAACCCCTTTGCCCGATAACGCAGTAAAACAAAACCCCGCTTTGTAAAAAGCGGGGTTTTGTTGTTGAACGGTAATAGATTCACTGGTTATTCAGCAACTCCAGCCAACTTGACCTCATTGACCACTATGTCGATCACCGCTAAAAGTCTGTTGCAGTAGGCTCTTGTTAAGCTCGACAGCCTCCTGGCGTTTTGAATACTGTGCAAAACCACAGTGTTCCAAGTTCCTGATTGTGATATCGTCATCTAATGCGCCTTGCACTTAAATACCAGATTGTCCTCGCTCCGGCCGTGGTGCTTCTCATGATGAGTCTGCTGCTCGGTTTCCTGCAGTATACCTACTGGGGTCTGTCCATCGCCAGGCAGGAGGAAAAGGTACTTAAGGGCTCTTTTGTAGCACTGGCCGAAGCGGATATGGCCGCACAACGCATGCACATGGTCGGGCAACTGCTGGCCAAGGAACGCACCCCCGATCCGCGCAAGCTTGAGCACCTCGAGGAGCTCTATCAGCATATGGCCAAGTCGCTCCTGCGCCTGAAAGAATCCGGGTATTTTGAGATTGATTCTCTGGATCACGTGATGGAGGTCCAGTCCAAACTGAATCCA
>DAOVNV010000257.1 GCA_030630015.1 Desulfuromonadales bacterium
CATGAAGCTTTTTCTTGCTCGGGATCCCCTTGATGCTCCAGCCGCGCTGCTCGTAGTACTCAGGCAGCATCTGGTCCAGTTTAGCCACTTCACCCTTGAGCGGGCCGTCGGGGATCGGGTCTTCCAGCAAACGTTTCGGTAGAGTGTCTTGGGATGGATCAACTCCCGCCGCCAGGTTGAAGACCCGCTCCAGATTATAGATTCGGTCACCCACTTCGAGCAGGCCTTCATCACTGAATTCAACCCCGGTCGCAGCCGTGCAGAACTTGGCAAACTGGGGCACACCGATGGCGAAGGTGGTAAACAGGCAAACTCCCACGGAATCGACGACGGCCGTGAAATCCTGAAAAATCTTGGTCCAGGTTGCCTTGCCGTCGGTTGCCTGGGGATCGAGTTTTTCCGGCAAGCCGAGAATCTCCGGTGACACCAGGTAGCCGCGCACGTGGCAGGCGCCACGGTTGCTGGTGGCGTAATTAAGTGCCATGCCTTGCATGCCCCGGCCGTCATAGGCAGGGAATTCCTGTTTTTTGACTGACATCGACAGCTCGGGAGCACCGTAGCTCTCCGCCAGTCGATAGGAACCGAGTGCGATCTTTGCGCCGAATCCTTCCTTCTTGCCAGTCATCTCGATCAGCTTGACCAGGGCATCAGCATCACCGAACTTTAAAGGCATGCCGATCTCGTCTTGGCTGATCAGTCCTTTTTCAAACAGTTCCATGGCACAGGCGATTGTTGCCCCGGCGGTGATAGTATCCATGCCATATTCGTTACAGATATAGTTAGCCTTGGTAATGGCCGCCAGATCGTCGATGCCGCAACTGGCACCCATGGCCCAGAGTGTTTCGTACTCGGGACCTTCGCCATCACCGCTGAAGCGAGAGCCTTTCAGTCCGGTGACCCGGCCGCAGCCGATAACGCAGCCCATGCAACCCTTATTGCGTTTCAGGTAGCTTGCCACGAGCGCTTCACCGGATATCGCTTCGGCCCCTTCAAAGGTGTCCTGCTGAAAGTTTCGGGTCGGCAGGGCACCGAACTGATTGATGACGTTGACCAGCACCGGGGTCCCAAGTGCAGGCAACCCTTGCCCTGAAACCGGGTTCTCTTTCAGCATGCCGTAAGCTTCAATGGCGGCTTCCCGGAAGGCCTTCTGATTGGCAATCTTGACGCCACCCGTGCCACGCACGGCAACTGCCTTGAGATTCTTGCTGCCCATCACGGCACCGACCCCGCTGCGTCCGGCTGCACGATGCTTGTCATTCATAATATTGGCAAAATGTACTTGGTTCTCTCCGGCGGGGCCGATACAGGCGACCTTGGCGTCGCCGTGGAACTCGGCAAGGATCGCATCTTCCGTTTCCTGGGTCGATTTCCCCCAGAGATGGACCGCTCCGACCAGTTCCACCCGGTCATTGAAGACCTGCAGATAGGAGGGATATTTCGCCTTCCCTTCGAAGATGATCATATCGAAGCCGGCATAGCGCAGTTCGCAGGGGAAGTAGCCACCCGAGTTGGAACTGGCGATCGTACCGGTCAACGGTGACTTGGTCACCACCATATAACGACCGTTGGCCGCGCCGTAGGTCCCGGTCAGGGGGCCGGCGGCCATGATCAGTTTGTTTTGCGGGGAGAGCGCATCAACATCCGCAGCGACCTCTTCGACCAGGTACTTTGAGGCCAGCCCGCGTCCGCCGAGAAATTCCTTCGCCCACTTTGCGTTGAGAGCCTCGATCTCGCAGGTCCCGGCGGTCAGATTAACGCGCAACAGTTTTCCATGCCATCCATTCATATCAAGCCTCCATCTGCCCGTCTTTCATCGCGTTAACAAAGCGCAGCACTTTCTGCCGCAGCGGCTTGTCCTCTTCATCCATGGTCAGACACTGGGTCGGACAGAAGGCCACACATTCCGGGGTGTCCCCGCCACAGAGGTCACATTTCTCGACCTTGCCGAGTGACGGCACATATTTGATCATGCCGAAAGGACAGGCGCTGACGCAGGTCCGGCAGCCGACACAGCGATCCTCGTCGACATAAACCACGCCGGACGGCATTTCCTTGCTGATGGCCCCCTTTGGGCAGGCTTTTTCGCACCAGGGTTCATCACACTGCATGCAGGTCACAGTGATGAATTTGGCTTCGTCGAGAAAGACCTCGTTGAAAATACGTGCACGACTTGGAGCAAATTCACCCGTGTTTTTGAAGGAGCAAGCCATTTCACAGGTTTTGCAGCCGATGCACTTCAATGGTTCGATGCGGATCAGTCTCTGCATGATCTACCTCCTTGAACAGTTGAATAAATGACTGCAGCCAGGTTCATAGGCCCGAACTAAGGTGGTTGCCCGGCAGGTCAGCTCAAATTCTTTCTGAAGTTGACACGACACTTTGGATTATAACAGCTTTTGATTGTCCGACAACAAGGGATATGATGACTCTCAGCGTTGATTTGTCATTCTCAAAAAAAAAGCGCCGGTGTCTTGTTTGAAACTTCTTTCTGATGCAAGATATACATCTTCCGGTCATATGCTGTGTAGCTCTTGTGAGCTTTTAAACTTATTTACAGGGTTTGGTTGTGCGATTATTAGACACTTTTGAACGAAAAATCAATTACTTACGGCTGTCAGTAACAGATCGCTGTAATATGCGTTGCGTCTATTGTATGCCTGCTGAAGGGATCGATA
>DAOVNV010000072.1 GCA_030630015.1 Desulfuromonadales bacterium
GGTATTTGTGGTAGCATCTAATTGTGTCCATTCTCAGAAACTTCATCGTGCCCTGGCGATCGTCAGTGCAAGGAAAGGGAATTATAATGCGCACTGTGTCGAGGTTGCTGCTCATGCTGTTGACCGGACTTGTGATTGCAGGCTGTGCTGCTTCACAGAGTTCCAATGCCTCGTTTTTGCTTGAGCAGGATTATCAGACCATGTCCGATCAGGAATTAATCACCCATGAACAGGAATTAAGTGACGAAATCCTGCGTACGACAAGTTCCTCAAACGGGGGTGTTTCGCTGGGATTCGGGTTTGGCTCCTGGGGCCGACACAGTGGTGTTGGAGTCGGGGTTGATCAGAGGCTGGGAAGTGATACAAACCAGACAAACAAGGAGTTGTGGCAGAGGCGCGAGGCGGTTCGGGCCGAGATGCGAACGAGAGGTCTGATGAAGTAACCGTTAGTCTTAACAGTCAGTACGGTTTGCGACCGGAATAATAAAAGAGGGCCACTTCAATTGAAGTGGCCCTCTTTTATTATTTGATTGAAATCCTGCAGTCACGCTGGGTGGGCTGGTTGCATATATTCGGATCAGACGGCCGGCTTTCTACCGAACCATGACTGGAGCCAGATACCGCTGAGCATATAGGAGTAGAGCCATGTGCCAAACAGTATGAATATAAAGGCCTTGACGATATCCATCGTTGAGCCGTTGAGTGAAAATCCGGGCACAAAGCCAAACAGCAGAGGACCAAGATAGAGGAACTTGGCAAACTTGAAGGCAGAAAATGCGGTCTTCCACATGTTGGCTCCGGCAATAGTCGCCCCGGCAAAGGCGGCGATACAGACCGGTGGGGTAATGTTGGAGTCCTGCGACAACCAGTAGACGATCATGTGGGAAGCCAGCTCGTTCACACCCAGATGGGTCAGGGCCGGGACGGCAACAACAGCTGTAATCAGATAGGCCGCGGTAACCGGGACGCCCATACCCAGGACGAGTGAAGCCAGAGCAATCAGCAGGATGGTCATGACCAGCGAACCGCCGGCGAGTTCAATAACGATATCAGCAAAGGTTAAAACCAGCCCACTGTAGGTCAAAACGCCGATGATAATCCCGATAACACCCACCGTCGCACCGATCTTGAGACTGCTCTCGGCACCGTTGCGTGCCGCTACCAGGAATTCCTTCGGGCCGATCCGGGTCGCCTTCCGAGCCCACGAAACGACAATACAGGAGACCAGGCCGAGGATGGCAGAGTACCCGGGGGAGTAGCCATAGAGCATGAATATGGTGATGGTGATAAGGGGGATGGTGTAGTACCACTCTGACTTGAAAATCTCCCAGGCGCTGTGTTCCGATTTTTCTCCAACGATATTCAGTTTTTTGGCTTCGTAGTGAACCATGACAAAAACGCTGAAAAAATACATGATAGCCGGAAACAAGGCGACCAGCATGATGCGCGAGTAAGGTTCCCCGGTCAGCTCGGCCATAATGAAGCCGCCGGCACCCATGATCGGCGGCATAAACATTCCGCCAATCGAGGCGGCAGGTTCAATGCCGCCAGCCTGATGCGGCTTGAAGCCGGCCTTTTTCATCATCGGGATGGTGAAGGCTCCGGTTGAGACGACGTTGGCGATGGCGCTGCCTGAAATTGAACCGAACAAGCCAGAGGCGATAACTGCAACCTTGCCAGGTCCGCCAACTTTGTGTCCCACCGCAGCCAGAGGGAAGTCGATAAAGAATTTCTGGGCACCGCATTTTTCCAGAAATGCTCCGAACAGGACAAAGAGCAGGATGTAGGTAGCCAGGACATTGGCCATGATGCCGAAGATGCCGTCGCTTTTATAAAAAATCGAGACGCAAAGCTCCGGGAATGACGCGCCAGCATGTGAGATGAGGTCCGGCATGTAGTCGCCGTATACGCCATAGGCGAGCATGACGACGCCGATAATCACAAAGACATTACCAACCACCCGCCGGGCCAGTTCAATACTGACCAGGACGCCGGCAATGGCCATGACCATGTCCAGATTTGTTTCGGCGCCGGTGCGGTAGTTGATGGCTTCAAAGTTGTAAATCCAATAGCTGATGGTCACAACCGAAACGGTAATCAAGAGATAATCGACAATCCGCATCACTGTAGATTTGGACTTATACAACAGAAATACAAGGATGTAGGTGATGATGACGTAAATGCCCCGATGATACTGGGTGGCTGCCGGAGAGATCACGGCAGCATAGGAGTAGAACAGCAGCAGGATGAGGGCGCAGACGTCAAACAGGATCTGCTCAAATCGATTTAATGCGTTATACACGGCAAACCTCTGGGCTATTAAAGATTGATATTAAAAAAGGGGGAACACGAAATAATGAATATAATGGATAAGCCTGTTATTCACTATTACCTATTCCCGATACGAAAATTGAACGCCAGTGGAATGTGTCGGGACAGGGCGCCGGAGCGCCCTGTCCCGAATGAGGTGTAAACAGAGAATGGATCAGAGGATCCCTTTCTCCTTCCAGAACTTGATTGCGCCAGAATGCATTGGAGTGACGATGCCGTCAGCACCTTTTGCGACCGACATGGCCTTGAAGGTCTTCTTCTGGGAGACCATGTGCGCCAGGCCTTCATCAGTGAAGATTGCCGAGAGGAGCTTGTACACGACATCATCGGAAACATTCTTGTTGGCAACCCAAAGAGCCGAATCCTGGAAGGCCGGAGTGTCGACGTCGACGCCCTTGTAGGTGCCTGCCGGGATCGTGAGTTTTCCGAAGTAGGGGTATTTGTCGTAGAATCCGGAGGCTTCGGCATCAGCACCCAGATCGATCAATTCAATATCGTTGGTTTGGGCAGCCATGATCACGGCACCTGAGGGGAATGCGGTGAAGAGCCAGAATGCATCCAGTTGCTTGTTGCCGAAAGCGGACGCTGCATCGTTGTAGCCCATGGCATTGCGCTCGATTTTATCCCAGACGCCCATGTGGGAGAAAAAGAGTTCGCAGTTGGCAAAAGCGCCGGAGCCTGCGTTGCCTACGCCGACTTTTTTGCCGGTCAGATCCTTGACCGACTTAATGCCGGATCCCTGGCGGACAACCAGCTGTGCAGGTGCGCCATAAAGGAAGGCAACCGCGCGGACATCTTCATACTTCTTTGTATCATTTTTCATCATGCCGTTAGCGCCGAGGTAGACATGGCCGGAGTAGACAGTGGCGAAATCCATTCTGCCGGAGTTGACCTTGCGCAGGTTTTCAACCGAACCTGCCGAAGATTGTGCCTTAACCGTAAAGGTCTCTATCGCCTTGATCGGTTTGTAAACCTGGATGGCGTTGGCAACAGTCTGGAACGTGCCGCCGGCCGGACCGCCACCAAAAACGATACGGTCCTTGGCGAGAGCCGGTGCTGCCAGGGCGAGAGACGCCATAACTGCTAACGAAAGAACTTTGCCGAACATTTGCATTTTTATCTCCTCTGTTGTGGGTTGTTTTGCAGTGAACCGAATTATAACAAGGTTTTGTTTCCTCGTTTGTCATCTAAATTAAAAGCAATAGCAGTGCCAAAAGGGGAAGTGAGGTGAAAACAGTTTTAAATATGTATTCTGGCAGAGTTTTCTCGTCTGTCAAGTCTGAGGTTGGAGCTGCTTTGTGTGGTCCCCCTGGCGAATAATGGCCGGAAAGGAGGGGATGTGGCGAATAATGGCCTGAAAATAAGTATCCGACAGCCTCCTAGGACCTGGTTTGTTGTCAAGGTTGCTTGCCTGCCTGTACATCGGTCAGGGCCAGGCCCTTTTCGTCCCAGAACTTTGCTGCACCGGCATGAACCGGGGTGACGATGTTGGTCAGGGCGTCCTTGACGGACATTGCCCTGGCGGTGCTCATTATCTTGACCATGTGGCTCAGGCCTGCGTTGGAGAAAATGTCCTGGAGAGCCGCGTAGATGATGTCGGGATCAACTCCCTTGTTAGCGGTCCAGAGAGCAGCATCCTGGAAGGTCTTGACATCATAGTCAACACCGCTGTAGGTGCCGGCAGGGATAGTGACCGGGGAGTAGAAGGCTAAATCCTTGAAGACGTGGCTCTTTTCAGCTTCGTCCCAGGTGTCGATGACCTTGATCCTGTTGCTGGCAGCGGCCTGAATGACAGCACTGTTCGGGAAGCCTGCAAAAACCCACATGGCGTCGATCAGGCCGTCGTCCAGAGCTGCAGCCGCCTTGCTGTAGCCGATGTATTCGACTTTCATCTTGTCCCACAGACCGAGAGTACCAAAGTAACGCTCAGCAGAGGCAGCTGCACCGGAACCGGTACCACCGACAGCAATGTGCTTTCCAGCCAGGTCAGTGATGCTGTTGATGCCGCTGTCAGCTAGGGTGATCAGCTGAGCGGGGACGCCGTACAGGAACGCCAGGGCATGAACATTCTCATACTTGATGGTGTCCTTGGACAGGCGGCCATTGCGGGCGAGATAGATGTCGCTCGAGTAGGATATGCCGAAATCAGCTTCTCCGGAGTTGCAGCGGTGGATGTTTTCGACTGAACCGGCGGAAGCCATGTTTGAGACTACGACATCGGGAAGAAACTTTGACAGACGGGTCGACATGCCGTTGGAGAAGTACTGGAAGGGACCGCCTTCAGGGCCTCCGGAAAAGCCGAGGCGGGTTTTGGCCGCCAGACCGGTGGAAGGCAATGCCAAGACTGCAATCAAGGCAACTGCGCTGGCCAGGGAAAAGAGATGTACGGTCTGCTTCATGCGTGTCCTTAGCTTGCTGGAATTGGGGGTGGCTAAATAGCTCAATCGTAGAACAACGTACCGCTCCGCTTACGCAAGGACGGTGCCTGTTTGTAAAAACCCTTGATATCCGGATAGTTAACTATAGAAAGCCTTTCTTGCCGATGTTTGTTGAGCCTGATTTGGGGATAGATAGTTGTTCTTGGTGGCCAATATCCATATAAACTGGCTATTTTTGGCCACCTTGTCTTGGGTTGACCCGAACGATTGTGTCTAAAACGGAGGTTTGGGGAAGGGGGCGCGACTGGGAGTTGGGAACCATGTTTGACTTTTTCTGCTGTATTCTGTCTCCAGCATTTTGTATCCTATGCGGATGAAATCCAAAGCCCTTCTCGCCCCGGCCAAAATCAATCTCTGTCTGCATGTTCTGGGGAGACGTTCCGATGGCTACCATGACCTGGCCATGCTGATGCAGCGCGTCGCATTGTTTGACAAGGTTACGGTCTGCCTGACCCCGGGCGCATCGATTTTGGTGGATTGCCCAGGGCTGGAGTTGCCGGAAGGGGCCGAGAATATTGCAGCCCGTGCGGCACGCCTCATGCTCGACCATGTCGGGCAGAGGCAGGGGGTTGCGATAACAGTCAATAAGGGGATCCCGGCGGCAGCCGGTCTCGGCGGAGGGTCCTCCGATGCGGCAGCGGTTCTGCTGCTGCTCGACGATCTGCTTGGACTGAACCTGCCTCTGCACGAATTAATGATGCTTGGGGGCCGCCTCGGTGCCGACGTGCCCTTTTTTCTGTTTCGCAAGACAGCGTGGGCCACGGGAATTGGTGATATTCTGCATGAATGGCGCGGCATGCTGCCAGTCTGGGCCCTTTTGGTCAACCCGGGAATCCCGGTGGCAACAGCATGGGTTTATCAAAATTTAAGGTTGACACATCCCCGGACAGAAGATAAAATTCCACGGTTTCCCGTAAGAATAGAGGAGGTCGTGCATCTGCTGCACAACGATCTCGAAAGTGTGACCTGTAGCCGCTACCCGGTTGTGGATGAAATAAAGTCCGAGATTATGGCGTTGGGCGCGGCGGGCGCTCTGATGTCCGGAAGCGGTCCGACGGTATTCGGCCTGTTCCCGGAGCAGGGAGCGGCGGAAAATGCGGCGCGGGCGCTGTCCAGGGATACAGGGTGGTGGTCTGTGGCCGTCAGCCTTTACTGATGACCTCTTTACAGAGTTTTGCTGTAGTTTTTATAGGGGCGTGGCCAAGTGGTAAGGCACCGGATTTTGATTCCGGCATTCCCAGGTTCGAACCCTGGCGCCCCTGCCATTGATCTCTCTCTGCATGCTGCATGGATAATTTCATTGCGTGTATGTGTAAATTCGTGGGTCATGGTTCTTCCATGACCTACAGTTTTTCACTGAGGACGGAAAAGTTTTGGGCGAGCTGAAAATTTTTACCGGTAATTCAAACCCTGTCTTGGCCAAGGAAATCTGCAAGTTTCTGGATGTTCCTTTGTCAAAGGCTGAGGTCAAGGCTTTTTCCGACGGTGAGATCATGGTTGAGATCGGCGAGAATGTGCGTGGCCGTGATGTCTTCATCGTTCAGTCGACCTGCTCACCGGCCAACGACAATCTGATGGAACTGCTGATCATGACCGATGCGCTCAAGCGTGCTTCGGCGGCGAGAATTACGGCAGTCATCCCCTACTTCGGGTATGCCCGACAGGATCGCAAGGTCGCCCCACGGGCGCCGATTACCAGCAAACTTGTTGCTGACCTGATAACAACCGCCGGGGTTCACAGGGTTCTGTGTGTCGACCTGCACGCAGGGCAGATCCAAGGCTTTTTCAATATCCCGGTGGATCATCTCTACGCGGCCCCCGTTATTCTCGAAGATATCAAGAGCCGTTTTGGCGACGACCGCCTGGTAGTGGTCTCGCCAGACGCAGGTGGGACCGAGCGTGCCCGGGCATTTGCAAAGCGTCTGAACGCCAGTCTGGCTATCATTGACAAGCGGCGCAGCGGCCCGAATATTTCCGAGGTGATGCACATTATTGGTGACGTTCACGACCAGACCTGCATCATTGTGGATGATATGATCGATACAGCAGGGACTCTCTGCCAGGCGGCGGCTGCACTCAAGGAACACGGTGCCGCAGAGATTTACGCAACGGTGACGCATCCGGTTCTGTCCGGTCCGGCGTTGGAGAGGATCAGCCAGAGTTGTCTGAAAGAAGTTCTGGTTACCAATACCATTCCGACCAGGAACAAGGAGGAGGCGTGTCCGCAACTGCGCCAGATTTCGGTTTCGGAACTTCTGGCAAAAGCAATCCGCCGCATTCATGGTGAGGAATCAGTCAGTTCGTTGTTTGTGTAACAGCTGGCTGGCGCATACGCATAAAAAGACGAGATTAACTTCAAGATGGAGGAAAGAATAAATGGCTGAAACCGTATTGAACGTATCGCTTCGTGAGCGTCTCGGCAAGGGTGGATCCCGCGCCCTGCGTCGTGAGGCCCTGGCCCCTGCCGTTGTCTATGGCAAGGGAATGGAGACCTGTTCCCTGGTCGTTGACCCGAAAGCTTTGCGACAGGCTCTTGCGACAGAAGCTGGTCTGAATGCCCTGATCACTCTCAAAGGTGACGGGCCGTTCGATGGGCAGGTTGTCATCCTGAAGGATATGCAGGAGAGCCCGATCCGCCGTGATTTGCTGCATGCTGATTTTCAGGCCATTGACCTTAAAGAGAAGATTCTGGTTATGGTTCCGGTGCAGACGATCGGCACGTCCGTAGGTGAGAAGGAGGGCGGTCAGCTGCAGGTGGTCCGGCACGAACTGGAAGTCTCCTGCCTGCCGACGGCGATTCCCAAGGTGATTGAGATCGATGTGACGGCTCTGAATATCGGGGATGTCGTCCATATTGAAGATATCCCGATCCCGGAGGATGTAGAACTGCTGCACGATGTCAACTTCACGGTGCTGACTGTTGTCGCTATCATGGCCGAGGAAGAAGAGGTCGTCGAAGGTGAAGAAGAGGTTGTCGCAGAGGGCGTAGAAGGCGAAGAGGCTGCTGCAGAGACTTCCGAAGAGGAATAGGTCTCCCGGTTTTGAAGTTGATTGTCGGATTAGGCAATCCAGGTCCGGAATATGCCGAAACCCGCCATAACATCGGTTTTATGGTTGTGGTCAGGGCTGCGGAAAAAGCCGGTATCACCATTAAGCGCAAGGCGCATCAGGGGCTTTTGGGTGTTGGGCGCTGGGCCGGTGAAGAAGTGTCCATGCTGCTGCCCCAAACTTATATGAACCGCAGCGGGGTCAGTGTTGGCTCCGCATGTCAATCCCTCGGTGTTTCGCCGGGGGATTTGATTGTGGTTCATGATGAGATTGACCTGCTCTACCTCTGTCTGCGGATCAAGGTGGGTGGTGGCCACGGCGGCCATAATGGGTTGAGGAGCATTGCTGGTGTGCTGGGCGAAGCGGGCTACACGCGTCTGCGTATGGGCGTGGGGCGACCCCCGGCTGGCGGTGATGTTTCAAGGTATGTCCTGAACAGGTTTGCTTCCGCTGAACGTGTCGAACTTGCCGGATATATCGATACGGCAGCCGAGGCTTTGGAACTGTTGATAACAAGAGGCCCGCAAGAGGCCATGAATAGATACAACACGCGTAATTTGCCAACAACATAAGCATCAGGTCAAACAAAGGTTCAAGGGAGGTAGAAATGCAAGCTTTTGCACCAATTTTAGGTGTGATCGGTTTTATTGTCGCTATTGTGCTGTACACCCGGGTCAAGGCACAGCCAGTCGGCAACGACACCATGAAAGAGATTTCCGAAGCGATTCACGACGGCGCAATGGCATTTTTGGGGCGTGAGTACCGGGTTCTGGCTATCTTTATCGCGCTCGTCTTTATCATTATCACCATTGGTATGAACTACCAGACGGCCTTCGCCTTCCTTGGCGGCGCTCTCTGCTCCATGACCTGTGGTTTTATCGGCATGAAGGCAGCGACCCGCGCCAACGTCAGAACCACCGAAGCGGCCCGTCAGTCAGGCCAGGCCAGTGCCTTGATGATCTCCTTCAACGGCGGCGCAGTCATGGGTCTGGCCGTGGCGTCCCTTGGCCTAGTCGGCGTCGGTATTACTTACATGGCGTTCGGTGGTGATCCGGAAACGGTTAAATACATCAACGGCTTCGCCATGGGGGCTTCATCCATCGCCCTGTTCGCCCGTGTCGGTGGCGGTATTTACACCAAGGCCGCTGACGTCGGTGCTGACCTGGTCGGCAAGATTGAAGCCGGCATTCCGGAGGACGATCCGCGCAATCCTGGCGTCATCGCCGACAATGTAGGTGACTGTGTCGGTGATACGGCCGGCATGGGTGCCGACATCTTCGAATCCTACGTTGGTTCGATTATCGCGACCATCGCCATCGCGGCTGCGGCCAGCCCTGCACTGCTCGATAAACTCGGGACCGGCGAAGGTGTTCGGGCGGCGGCCATGTATCTGCCGATCGCTCTGGCCATCACCGGCCTGCTCTTCTCTTTTGTCGGCATCTGGTCGATGAAAAAGCTCTGCAATCAGGACCCTGCCAAGGCTCTGCATTACACCACCTTTGTCGCCGCCGGCGGTTTCCTCGTGGTGTCTATTCTGGTCGTCTGGGGCATGGGCCTCAAGTTCGGGGTCTTCCTGGCCATCCTGGTCGGCTGCCTGGCCGGTATTGCGATTGGACAAATTACGGAATACTATACCGCGCGCGGCCCGGTTACCCGTATTGCCGAAGCCAGCAAGACCGGCCCGGCCACCAATATTATTCACGGCCTTGCCGTTGGCCTTGAGAGTACCGCTGGTCCCATCCTGGTCATCTGTGTTGCCATTGCCGTTGCCAATGCTTTCTCCGGTCTGTACGGCATCGGTATTGCCGCTGTCGGCATGCTGGCCACTGTCGGCGTTACCATGACGGTAGATGCCTACGGCCCCATTGCCGATAATGCCGGCGGCATCTCGGAGATGGCCGGCCTCGGTCCCGACGTCCGTGAGATCACTGACGGACTGGACGCCATCGGCAACACCACGGCGGCCATCGGTAAAGGCTTCGCCATCGGTTCCGCAGCCCTGACGGCCCTGGCCCTGTTCTCGGCCTATGCAACCACCGTCAAACTGGAAGTTATCAACCTGATCGACCCGAAGGTCATCATCGGCCTGTTGATCGGTGGCGCTCTGCCGTTCTTCATCGGCGCCATGACCATGACCAGCGTCGGTCGTGCCGCCGGCCTGATGGTTGAGGAAATCCGTCGTCAGTTCCGCGAGATTCCCGGCCTTCTGGATGGCAAGGAAGGCGTCAAGCCCGAGTCTGATAAATGTGTGGATATTGCCGCCCGAGCAGCCCTCAGGGAAATGGTGCTGCCTGGTATAATTGCCGTTGTGGCCCCGGTCCTGATGGGCTTCGTCATCGGCAAAGAAGCTCTCGGCGGCATGCTGGCCGGAGCCACTCTGGCCGGTGTTTTGCTTGCACTGATGATGTCCAACGGCGGTGGTGCATGGGACAATGCCAAGAAATTCATTGAGAGAGGCGATCTGGCCGGCGAAGAGAAGGGCGGCGATGCCCATGCTGCGGCGGTTATCGGTGATACAGTCGGCGACCCCTTCAAGGACACTTCCGGCCCGTCCATGAATATCCTGATCAAGCTGATGAGCGTGGTTTCCCTGGTGATTGCTCCTCTGCTGGTCTGATTTTTAACGTAAAATTTTGTCTGTCAGGGATAGCCGGGAAACCCCGGCTATCCCTGTTTTA
>DAOVNV010000009.1 GCA_030630015.1 Desulfuromonadales bacterium
GATCAGACCGAGCAGCAGAAGTGGAAAAGCCACGACATGCAGTGCAAAAAACCGGCCCAGGGTCTGATTGCCCACTGTCGATCCACCGCGGAGGAACTCAACGATAAAGTCGCCTACAACCGGAATGGCGCCTGGTGCATCGGTCGCAACAGTGGTCGCCCAGAAAGAGAGCTGACTCCAGGGCAACAGGTAGCCGGTCAGGCAGAGGCCCATCGCCAGGTTGAACAGAATAAAGCCGGACAGCCAGGTAAACTCCCGGCGCCCCTTGTAGGCGGCCAGGAACAGGACCGAGAGCATGTGCAGCAGCAGGGCAATGACGATCACATTGGCTCCCACGGCGTGCAGCATGCGGATCAGCCAACCGAAGGGAACCTCGTTCATGATGTACTGCACGCTGGCATAGGCTTGGTCAGCGTGCGGCACGTAGTAGACCAGCAGCAGGATCCCGGTCAGGATCTGCAGACCGAACAAACTGAGCAGGACAGCGCCGAGCGTATACCAGGCGTTGACCCGGCGCGGCAGCAGATAGCCGCTGACTTCCTTGGCGAAGATATCTCGGACACCCAGCCGTACATCGAAAAAATCGATCAGCATTTTTAAAGGAGACATGCGCAACTCCTAACCGACCAGGATCTGGTCGCCCTCCAGGACAACTGGCAAAGTTTCAAGCGGTTCGGGCGGCGGCCCGCTGACAACCGCACCATCCTCAGAGAAACGGCCGCCGTGGCAGGGGCAGAGGAACTGGCCCTGATCTTCCTGCCACTGCACGACACAACCGAGATGGGTGCAAACGGCAGAAAGCGCCACGAATTTTCCTGGAGAAGGCTGCAGAACCACCGCTGGCCGGCCAAGGTATTGGAAAAAATGTGAGCTGCCGGGCTGAACAAGCTCCCGACCGATCTTCACTTGGCCGGCACTATCATCTCCTTTGTCGGGCATTAAAAAACGGAAGATTGGCCAGCCCGCGGCAACAGCCAGAAGCCCCCCGACCCCGCCCAGCATGATCATGAGAAAATTTCGCCGTTGCGGTGGCGGCACAAGATTCTGTTCCATACGAGCTCCTCTCACATAACCTGAATCCGTGGGTTCGAGCCACCCGTCTTGTCCTTTGTGCCTCTTCTATTCTTCAACTGTCGCATACACTGGCAAACGCAAGTCATAAGGCTTGTCGCCCACAGCCTTGAGCATGACATACCCGCTGAAACGCGTCTGGCCGGGTTTAGGTTTCAGGAAAATGCGAATATCCTGGGACTCGCCAGCCGACATCTGTTCATCCAGATCAGCACGAAGTTCCGGTGTCGTGGTCTGGACAGGATCAAACACAAGGTCTTCGCCAGTATTATTTGTCAAGGTGACGCTGGCTTCAACAGTCTGGCCAGGCGCCACCCGACCGAACTGAACCTGACGTGGAGTCAGGGCAAACAGTTCCCGGACCTGCCCCTTGATAACCAACTGCATCACCGGGGCAAGAGGATCATTGGTATACAGGTAGACTGTTTTGGAAACATCCCCACGAAAGCGCGCGCTGTCGAAGCTAGTCTTCAACTCGCCGCTTTCGCCTGGTCCGAGGTTTCTGGAAGTGACCAGGGCGGCAGTGCAGCCGCAGGAACTGCGCACTTTTTGAACTATCAGCGGTGCATCGCCGGCATTGGAAAAGGTAAAGCTATGCTGGACCTTCTCCCCCTGGGGGACAGAACCGAAATTGTATTCAACCTGGTCGACAACCAGCCTCGGTGCCGCCCAGACAAGCCCGCCCGCAAGCAGAACCCAGCAGAACAGGAGCAAAACACTAAAACTTCTCATAAACACCATCCTCCCAGCGGTATTTTATCCGGAATTCATAAAACTAGCAGCCTGTCGGACTATCTGCATCCTTCGCTATGATAGGCTCCGGACACAAGCAGCCAGCTCATTGATAGTCCGACAGGCTGCTAGCGATGATTATAACATATGACTTGACTCCCTTTTCAAAAGAGAAACTGCTGGCGAAAAAATTGACACAAAACAAGTGCTTTGCTATAGAATACTCGCTGATATAATCAGCACAGGATGATCAATGAAACAACCCCCCATGAGAATACTTTACTCCCGTAAAGAGATCGCGGCCAGAATTGCTGAAATGGCCCGACAGATCGACCGTGACTACCAGGGACGTGAGCTTCTCATGGTTGGTGTTCTCAAGGGCTCGTTCCTGTTCATTGCCGATCTTATCCGCGAAGTCCAGACCCCAGCCATTGTCGACTTTATGCGCATAGCCAGCTACGGATCCGAGACCCAGTCTTCGGGCATCATTGAATTCAGAAAAGACCTCGAGCTTTCGATCAAAGGACGGGATGTCCTCATTGTCGAAGACATTGTCGACAGCGGTCAGACCCTGAAAGCTCTTTGTGCAAGGCTTCTACAACGCGAACCGGCAAGCCTGCGCGTCTGCACGCTGGTAGACAAAAAAGCGGCACGCATTACGGACATCCATGTCGACTATGTCGGGTTTCCCCTGGACGATGGCTTTATTGTTGGCTACGGTCTGGACTGGGATGAGCGATACCGCAACCTAGCAGATATTTTCCTGGTTGAAACAGAATGATGGAGAAACTGAATGATTATTCAGTGTGAAGAGTGCAAGACCCGTTTTCGTCTCGCCGACGAAAAACTCAAACCAACCGGCACGAAGGTGCGCTGCTCTAAATGCAAGCACGTCTTTACAGTCATGCCTCCCGCCCCTGAACCTGCCGAGGAGAGCGTTGACTTTGATGCCATGAACATGGAAGAGGTTGCCGAGCAGGCGTCACCCCCCGAGGAGTCAACGGCATCCCAGCCGGTTTCTGAAGAGGCCACCCAAGCGGAAGCTGACGATGACCAGGAACCCGCTCCGGAAACCGAAGTTGACCAGGCGGCCGAAAGTTCTTCGGAACTTGACTTCAGCGGGCTTGAGCAGGAGATGACCGCGACGACCTCAGATCGTGGCGAGCTAGCCGACGATTTTTCCTTTGCAGGCACCGAAGCTTCCGGTGATGAATCCCAACAGGAAACTTCCGAGGATCAAGAGGTTGACAGCACAGAGCAATCTCAGGACTTTGCTGAAGATTCCATCGAAACAGGAGAAGCCCCGTCAGAATTCAGCCTCGACCAGCCTGACCAGGGCACTGGCCTTTCAGAACCTTCTGCTGCCGATGAAGCACCTGGATTTACATTTGATGACCAACAGGAAGCGGGCGTGACTGCGGCCGGAGAAACCGCAGGTGAAGAGTTCTCCTTTGAAGATCAGGATCAATCCGGCGCAATTGATTTCGAGGATTCTTCGAGTACCCCTGAGGCATCCCAGGATGATATTTCGGAACAGGGTGAATTCGCCCTTGATGATTCTGGCGATGCTGTCGCTGCTGATTCTGGGGATGAGCCACAAGAGCCGCCTGCAACGGAAGAGTTCGGCATGGGAGACAGTGTCGATGAGTTTTCTTTTGATGACGACAGCTCCACCGATGAGTGGGAAGACGATGAAGAATCCACCGAAGGCGGCTTTGATTTTGACGCACCGGCATTCGAGACAGAATCTCCGAATGACACGACTGCGAACGAAAGTGGTGATGACCTCCAGTTTGGCGAAATAAATTTCGCCTCAGATGCTGATGAGGAAGCCCCTGCTTTTGAAACCGATAATGATTTTTCAGAAGCATCTTTCTCAAAGGAAGAACCCTCTCCGGGGGGCACTTCACCAGGTGAGGCTCAATACCAGGAACCAGCCCCGACCAGAAGTATTGACGAGAAACCGCTGGCGGCGCCGCCCATCAAGCGGAAAAGCCCTCTTTCGAGGATACTCGTTCTCCTGATACTGCTGCTGATTGCCCTGGGTGGGGCCGCAGCCTATTTCTATATGCAAGATGGCAGCCTGGACATCAATCGGATCATTCAGCGCTTCACTGGAGAGACCCAGCCTGGTGCTTCCGAGCACCGCATCGGCATCAATATTTCCGGAAGCAGCTATGTAAACAACCAGAGCGCCGGGCAACTGCTGGTCGTCCAGGGGGAAGCCATCAATAACTTTCCAACAGCTCGCTCAGCGATCACTGTCAAGGGTGTCCTACTCGATGCACAGGGGAAAACCCTGTTCCAGCAAACAGTCTCCTGCGGCAACTTCCTGGATGACAAAACAATCGGTCGGATGCCTTTTGACAAAATCGAGGAAACGATGAACAACCAGTTTGGCGACAGCCTTTCAAACATGAACGTCGCGGCAGGCGCATCGATTCCATTTACCATAGTATTTCGCAATCTGCCTGACGGCATCGCCAACATCAATGTCGAGATTGTTGGCTCCAAGCTGGGTGGCGGCTGATCGCACTGGCTTAACGGGAATAAACAAAAAAGCGCCGCATCCTGGGATGCGGCGCTTTTTTGTTGGTGCCTTGGCTTTATGCCCGGGGAAACACCCGAGCAGCCACTTCTTGAGAACCTTAAGCCGGCGAGATGGCGTCCACCGGGCAGGTATCAACACAAGCAGCACAGTCAGTACAGAGATCAGCGTCGATGACGTGCTTGTCGCCCTGCTCGCTGATTGCGTCGGTGGGGCAGGAATCTACACAAGCAGCGCAGTTGATGCATTCGTCAGAAATAACGTAAGCCATGGGATATTCCTCCTGATTTTGTTGTTTGTGACATTATTTACCTCTAACTCGTGGGGGATTTTACACCATCACTGTTGCTCTGTCCAGAGTAAACATCCCGGTTTTTCCAGATAAAAACCTTGCATTTTCCTGACCCTTCCTTTACCCTTTCTCAACCTGTTTTCAGGGTATAACCCCCCGATAAACCTCAATTACCAAATCTTGACGAGCCCCTTTGAGAGGTTTGGGTAAAACGCTTTTTGTTATCAGATAACTCGACGTACCTTGAATTATTAAACCAACGGGAGGAGATTCTATGGATATTCTGGCTCTGAACTGCGGCAGTTCTTCGGTCAAGTACCAGCTGTATGACTGGGCGAAGAAGGAAGTCATCGCCAAAGGCATGGTCGAACGTGTGACGATCGGCGATTCTTTTATTATCCACGAGGTTCCCGGTCGCGAGACCTACCGAGAGGAGTATGAATGCCCGGACCACAAAGTCGCCATTCACCTGATTATCAAGATCCTCATCGACAAGGAGTACGGTGTGGTCGACGAGATCGAACAGATTTCCGCAGTCGGTCACCGCGTGGTGCACGGCGGCGAAAAATTCACCTGTTCAGTCAGGATCGATGATGACGTCCTGACCGCCATCAAGGAAGTGCAGCATCTCGCACCCCTTCACAACCCGCCGAATATCGCCGGCATTGAAGCGGCTCAGGCAGTACTGCCCAAAGTTCCGCACATCGGCATCTTCGACACCGCATTTCATCAGACCATGCCGAAGAGCGCCTACACCTATCCCTTGCCATACGAGTGGTACGAGAAATACAGCGTGCGTCGCTATGGCTTCCATGGCACCAGTCACCTCTACGTCTCGAAACGTGCCGCCGTCTTGCTCGGCAAAGATATCAAGGATTGCAACATCATCACCATGCATATCGGCAACGGGGTTTCGCATGCCGCTATCAAGAACGGCATCTCTGTCGACACGTCGATGGGGCTGACCCCCCTGGAAGGGGCCGTCATGGGAACCCGCTGCGGTGATATCGACCCTGCGATTCCTGCCTTCATAATGGACAAGGAAGACCTCAGCCCGAAAGAAATTGACAGCATCCTGAATAAAAAAGCCGGCATCCTCGGCCTTACCGGTCAGTTCACTGACCGGCGGGATGTCATTGAGGGAGCTGAGGCCGGCGACGAACGCTGCAAGCTGGCTTTGGACGTCGAAGCTTACCGTTTGAAAAAATACATCGGCTCCTATGCCGCAGTCATCGGTGGAGCCGACGCGGTGGTCTTTACGGCCGGGGTCGGGGAGATGGGCTGGCTGATCCGCGAAAAAGCCCTGGGAGGACTCGAATTCATGGGGATCATTCTCGACAAAGAGAAAAACCGCAACACCATGACCCGTAAAAAAGAAACCGTGATCACCACCCCGGATTCGCCGGTCAAGGTGTTCGTCATCCCAACCGATGAAGAAATGGTCTTCACCGAAGACGTAGTCGCGATCCTCGAAGACACCTACACCGACCACATGAACTTCAAGTACTCCTTCGGCAGCGAGGAGTTTCAGCGCAAATAGGGCGATGCTACATTGCATTACAAAAGGCCGGCAGATTATTCTGCCGGCCTTTCCTTTTCGCCGTTGGTTCGGAATCTCAATCGTCGAGGAAATAAGTGCCAAGCATTCCAGGGACATTTTCCGATGCCAGCTTTTCCAGCTCGAATCCACTAAGTTGCAAATACCTCTTTCCTGCCTTGACACATTTTTTCATAGCAGCATCATCGGCAGGAGGTTTGGTCGGCACACACACCAGCGTGTGATTGTTTTTTTTCAGTCGGAAAAGCATGAAGATCTTGTTTATTTTGCCTGTCTTGATGATCACCAGAAAAGCAGTACAGTACTGGGCAGGATATCCCTCGAGTGATAACTGCACGTTGAACACCGATTCCCAAGCTTGGACAACCTGATCGGCTGACTTGCATGGCAATCCCTCCAAGTCCCAATCTGGATGAAAGAGCACACCCTTTGTTGGAGCAGGACGCAGTTCATGGGGAAGCGGCTTTTGAGACACGGCCCCCTGATTGCCTTCTGTCTTTGCCGTGAAACCTTTGGCGGCTTCCTGGGTCTGCTGCAAAGCCTCTTCAAGTTCACATATCCGCTTTTGCGCAACGGCCAGTGCTGAAGTGTTTTTTTTCTGCTCAATCAGTTCCTGCTCCAGCTGAGATTCAGCGACCCTCAGTTTTTCTGCCAAGTCACTGTCTTCTTGATGGGTTGCACCAGGCGTTTTTGGGGTCGCTTTTTTCCTCTGGTTTTTTCCTGATTCCTTGAGCGCTTTTTCTAACGCCTCGATAATTTTATGGGCCTCCTCGAAATCCTTTTCCAGCTCTGACCTGATTTCAGCTTCTGCTTCAAACTGGTTCATGGTTTTTTGCAAATCCTCTTGCAGACGGCTCACCTCTTCACTGACCGGCCGCTGCGCCGCCTCATTTGCAACACCGCTTAAACCCTTTTCGGCCTCCGCAAGAGCTTTTTCCAGTTCGGTAATCCGCTTTTCATCAGCAGCGGCCCCTTTTTCAAGGCGTTTACGAACGCTGTGTTCCTGCTCGATTTCAGCCGTTGCTTCTTTCTGACTTATTTCTAAAGTTTCCAGCCGCCTGCGGAATTCTGCAATCCGCTCATCGCCCCGTGATTTGTCCATGGCATTTTCTTCTGCCATTTCGAGATCTTTCTGAAGAGTGGTCATCATGCTGCCGGTTTCGGTCAACTCCTGTTCCAGTCCCGTTTTCGCCGCCCGGGTTTCCTCCAGAAGTGCTCTCCCCTTTTCGAGCTCAGCAACAAGTTCTTCTTTTGCTGACTTTTCCTGCTCCAATTGTTCAAATGATTTTTCCAATTCGACCGTACGTGCAGCAAGTTGAGATTCTGCAGATGTCACCCTTCCTTCGATGGACCTAGTTTCTTTGACCTGCTGCCGCAAGGCCTCTTCCCCTTCCTTAAAACGGGTATTGGCCGTATTCAGCTCATCGGTCAAACTTTTGATGCGAGCTTCCAATTGCATCATTTTCTGTTTATGTTTAAGATTCGTAGAGATCTTGGTATCGACATTCACGAGGGTCTCTTCAAGCTCCTGGATACGCTTCTCAGCGGCGGCCAGAATCTCCTCGGTTTTTTTATGCCGAGCTTGTTCTTCGTTAAAAGCGGCCTCGGTCCGGGCCAGCCGTTCAGCTAGAGCCTCGTTTGTGTCACCCGGGCTCTGTCCTGCTGTCTTGACTTCATCCTTTGGAACAAACGCATCGATCAGCGCGTCTCGAAGGGCTACGGCCCGTTCATTCAGCCGCCGTTCCGCATCGAGTTTGCGCTTTGCCTTTTTCCCGGCAGGACTCTGTGGGTCCTCCTGGTAAGCCTCTTCCATTTCGGCAAGCAGCGCCATTCTCTCGTTATGCTGTTTCCTTGCCTGGTCCGGTCTCTGCACTCCCGGGATATCGCGCAAAACAACCTGGCGCAGGGCAGGACTAAGGTTGAGGTTCACAGCTTCCATCTGGAAACCAAAATCGTTGAGCTCGTCCAGGCCTCTCTGCATCGCCTCCGTGCCCGAATGTCCCTGGACGGTAAAGAGCAACGTCTTTTTCAGGTTACGACAGTAGAATGCGGCCTGCGCCAGATGCGACAACCCGGCACGATGCAGACAAAGGGTGGCTGTAAGAGTGAATTGCCCCTCTGAGGGAGACGCCAGAGCAATAGACTTGGTCGACCGGCAGAGTTGAGCAATCTCTTGATCCTCGACCTCAAGCCAGCCTTCAGATTCGTAGATTAGCATACGCTCCCCACCTCCTGGATGCCCCAAATTGTGCTACCAAAACAACCTACATACAAAAAGAGCTGATGGCAACCATCAGCTCTTTTTGCTCGTTATATATTTCGCCTCAACCTTGCGCCTGCACCGCGGTAATGGCCGAGACACTGACAATATCATCCACCGAGCAGCCGCGTGACAGGTCGTTGACCGGCTTGGCCAGGCCCTGCACGATCGGGCCGACGGCTTCGGCTCCGGCGACGCGCTCGACCAGCTTGTAGGCGATATTGCCAGCATCGAGATCAGGGAAGATCAGGGTGTTGGCCTTGCCGGCCACGCTGGAACCGGGAGCCTTCTTTTCGCCCACCTTGGGCAGGAGTGCTGCATCGGCCTGCAACTCGCCGTCAATCTGCAGTTCGGGGGCCAGTTCCTTCGCGATCTCCAGGGCCTCGAGCACCTTGTCGCAGTCCTCGTGGCTGGCACTGCCCTTGGTCGAAAACGACAGCATGGCGACCCTGGCGTCAACCCCGAGGAAACTTTTGCAGCTCGTGGCGGTCGAAACCGCGATTTCGGCCAGCGCCTGGGCATTCGGATTCGGGTTGACGGCACAGTCCGCAAAACAGAGTACACCATTCTCGCCAAAATCAGGGTTCTTGGTGACCATCAGGAAAACCGAGGATACGGTCCTCATACCCGGAGCAGTGCCGATCACCTGGAAAGCCGCCCGCAACACATCGCCGGTGGTATTGTGAGCACCGGCGACCATCCCGCCGGCATCACCTTTGTGCACCATCATGGCGCCAAAAAAGAGATTGTCCTCTCCGGTCAGGGTCTCGCGCGCCTGCTCGGCGGTCAGCTCTTTTTTCTCACGCAGTTTGACGAGTTCCGACACATAGCCCTCGAGCAGAGCTGCGCTCTTGGGGTTGATGATTTCGATACCGTCCAGAGAAGCACCCAACTCTCCCGCCTTGACTGCAAGAACAGCAGGGTCGCCAAGCAGAACCGGCTTGGCCAGGCCATCCTTGACGATCAATTCCGCCGCCTGAATCATACGGTCATCATAGCTTTCAGGCAGAACGACCGTCTGGGTGTTCTGCCGGGCTTTTGCCTTGATCTGATCAACAAGATGCATGATTTTCCTCCCTCAAACAGAGTTTTAAAGGATTGAGTTTATCCGGATAGTCCATAGGGGGTCAAGCTCTTTCCCGTAACCAGCGCCTGCCAATATGCTGCTAAAAATGTAACT
Source organism: Desulfuromonadales bacterium (assembly GCA_030630015.1). Classification (GTDB taxonomy): domain Bacteria; phylum Desulfobacterota; class Desulfuromonadia; order Desulfuromonadales; family BM103; genus JAQYVZ01. Next base: position 9,642 of record DAOVNV010000009.1, read on the forward strand.
GTTCAGCAGACCAGATTTTTGTGCTCTGGCAAGGCGCGAGCAGCGCAGAAGCGCAGCATACACCAGGTATGTGAGCATTTGAGCAGCACAGCAACACCGGCAGAGTGCAAAAGGCGGGAGGTGCTGAATAGTTACCTGAAAACAATGTCAGGGTTGTCAGTATTTACCGTCAGTTTCTCGCAGATGCCGGTCAAACTCCGGGGTGGTGAAAAGCGCCGCAGGTACGTTATAATACTTGGGGATATCCTTTAAATGGAACTGTATCGACATCAAAATCGCTTTTTCATTATCTTCGTGTTGCTCTCGCTTCTGCTGCACCTGCTTCTGCTGCTGATACCGAAAGACAGCCTTTTCCCCCGGCCGGCCCGTCCCGAGCCGGTTTACGTGGAGATTCGTCCGCTTCCCAAGTCAGAACTGGCACGCGAACTGGACCTGCCAGTGCGCAAAGAACTGGAGAAACCACGCCAGACTCCCGCCAAACGACTTGGTCCGGCCGACCAGGTTGTCGAAAAAGAGATTGCTCCGAAGGGCAAGGATGACATTGACCTGTTGCTTCCGCAGCGAGCATCAAAACCGGCACCGGCCGTCGCACCTCAACCTGACACCCGAGCACAGAAAAAACTGCGGGAGAAAATTGCGCGCCAGGAGACCAGAGATCCGCTCGAGAAGAGGTTGACTCGTGAAGGAACCCGGCCACCTGCTGCGGCCAGTCCGGCACCTAAACCGTTTCCGGACATGGAAGACCTTACAACCATTTCTCCACAAACCCTGGCCAGCATCGAGAGCGCCTGGCGCATGAAATACCGGAAAGATGTCGCACGGGGGGACACTGTCTGGCTGAACACCAAACACGATCTGCTCAATTCATTCATGCGGCGCTTTCGCGACAACATCTATCTGGTCTGGGACTATCCGGCGGCAGCACTGCAACAGATGCAGCGGGGCACCTGCCTGTTGCATATCACCATCAACCGCCGGGGAGATGTTGAGGATGTTCAATTGCTGGAAAGTTCCGGCTATGCCTTGCTGGATCGTGAAGCAATTGAATCCGTCTGGAAAGGAGCAACCTATGGCCCACTACCCAAGGCATACCCGAACGACAACCTTAAAATTATGGCCTTCTTCCAGTACCGCATGGGGAATTACTTCCAGGTCAGACGCCGCGCGGGAAGGATTTATTGAGGCGTGAAGTCATTTGTTGCACTTGAAAGCTGAATCCGCGGTCCTAAGCAGTCGCTTAAAAAGTGGGACACACGCCTCTCGCCACTCGCCTGTCCGCCATAGCCTTCGGCGGCGGCGGGCTACTGCTCTTCTTCCAGCCCTTCCCTGATCAGGTCGTAAACAGTCAGCGCATCCTTTCCTGCTGCCTCCGCGATCTCTTTCAAACTCAGCTCCTCGCTGGCCTGAATGCCATTATCGGTAAGGATCTGCAATACGGTCTTGCTGCTGACCGAATATTCCTGGCACAGATCGATCAGGGGCCTTTTGCCCAACCCGGAAGGAGCCTCGCTGGGGAAGGTGCTGCGCACCCGCTCGTCTAATGGCGAAATAATCAGATGAATCTGCTTCGGTGAAGTCTCATTGGCCTTGGCGATATCGAGAAGAGGCTGTTCGCTGTTCTCAACAATGAGCCCTGCGTCCTTGAGCCGCTGCAGGCTGAGATCCAGGTCGAGCTCCATCTTCTTGGCAAACGTTTTCAACGTTGTCAACTCGGCATGACCGAAGGGCGGCTCGCCGTAGAGCTTCTCGGCATCGGCGCTGAACGATTCGCCGAGGGCAATAATGCTGGAGAAAGGCGGGACTTCAAAATAGGTTCCAAAGGAACATACAATGACAATCACCAGGGAGACGTTAAACTCACGGGTGAAAAGTCTGAACTCTTTTGCCTTGTTCTTCAGGTATGCCATGATGGCATTCCAGTTGTAGTAGGTGTGCAGGATGATAGCGAGCAGGAGCAGCACGCCAAGATTGATGTGCAGGCTCCCCCACTCGCCCTTGGTCAGGCCCCAGAGCCGGTAATCGGCCCAGTAGGCGACCCGGCCCGCAGGAACGATATAGAGTATGACGCTGGTCAGTGCCAGCAGAATGAAGCTCAACAGAGCTGTCAATGAGGTGATCTTGCGCATTATTTATCTCACTTATCGAAATTGCTGAATATAGGTAACTATTCAGCTGTCTGACTAACCGCACAGCATGTGGGCTATAGCTGTAGACCACATACCCTCGCTGAAATGCTGAATAGTTACGAATAAAGATTGCTGTTCCTTCTGGAAGAACTACATTCAGCATACCATATGTCTTGGCTTTATTTCACCAACCGTCTATTCCCTGCTGACCGAGATATCGTCGTACCAAGCCCTTGCCGTCTCCCCGGTGTTGTCGGTGTCGGTCATGATTGCGATCGCACCAACATCGGGCGGGTCCGAACCGAAGGCCCGCCTGTAATCCTCAACGATATTGCGCCGCACCTCAACCCACTCCCCGGACTTCTCCGGGCCACTGGCTGCAGCAAGCATCATGGCATTGCTGGTATAGGCATTGGGCAGTATCTCGTTTTCCGGCAGGTGGTTGGCCCAGATATAGTTGAGGGTGCGGGTTTTGGGGAAGAACCAGTGTGGAAAAATGACGTAGATGCGGGCGGCATAATCATCGCCGGCTTTAGTATGTTCGTTGCCCTTATCGATCGTCTTCTCGATTTTCCAACGCCAGGAAAGGACCGGATACTCGGACGGATCGTACTTTATTTTATAGGCGAGACCGGAAGCGGAAGCCTTGCTTTCAGCTTGCAGGACATGACCTTGATCGGTGTCGACTACCGAGTATTTGGTTTCGCCTTCAAAGCTTTTGGTTGTCCAGCCAGAGTCTAGGCCGTTTTCGAAGTCGTCGATCAGGAGGTGGTCGGGGGACGCTGAAACAGTGGTGGCTATCAGTAATGCTGATCCAATCAGAAATTTGGTTACGAGATTCATCGCTAAACCCTTGCAAGAAAGATGGCCTCCTGGAGCATGGGTTCAGTTTAACACGTTCTTCATTTCTCATGCTTCGCCCCGCGAACCTGTCTTGCAGGAGTTGCACCCATCCAAGAATCAGTGACTTTTGCCCTTGCTTCCCTCAGGTGCCTGGACAGGCCAATCAATCGGACCAAACACCTCTTCATAGCGGGTCAGGCTGTCTTTAAGGGCCATCATGAAACGCTTTGCCTGACGGGGCGAAGCGATAATCCTGGAACTCACCTTGGCCCGGGGAGTGTGCGGCTGAACAAATACGAAATCGAGCATCACCTCGGTCTCTGAGTGATTGACAACCATCAGGTTGGCATAGGTCCCCTGGGCGACGGCGTCATCCAACTGGATTTCCAGGCTAGCTTCTTTTTTCTTGGTTTCGCTCATTCTTTTCTCCCTTAGAGATCACATACTTCTCAACATTTCACCAAATGAGCAGCTGATTTTATATAGGGGATTGCTGCGGCCCAGATCTTTGAGAAGTCAGTTGGTGCAGCATGCGCAGGTCAAAAAATCATCAGAGGTCATTCAACAGGCGATAAACCTTCTGCTCCAGTTCCCATACAGCAGCCGCCCGAACCGGTTCATCCGCTTCATCAAACAGCAGTCGCGCCCAATCCAGCTGTTTATGGGCCGTGATCAGCACCGGCGTAAGTTCTGCTTCAAGTCGCATGCGCGGAATCTCACCGACCCGATCAAGCAGTTCCTTCAAAGCTGTCAGAGCCCTGGCAACCTTGCGCGGCCCCTGGATCTCGTCAACACCCTGACCACGAAGTTCGGTAAGAAAGTCCTCAACATCTTTGGTTACGGCCCGGTAACGGTCGGAAATCGTCATAAGTTCAACAACCTTTCATCAGCAAGAAGCTGCCCTCATCCTAGTCAAACAACACCAGAATGACAACCGCAAAAACTGTTATCCTGGAAACCACAGTTGAGCACGAAAAAGATGTGCAGCATATTGATGTGCATAGGGAATTTGGAAAACTCGTGGTCACCTTATTGGTGATGAGCGCTTTTTCAAATTTTCTAGGCGCATCAAGAGGTTGTGCAGACTTGCGTGAGTCAACTGCGGTTTCTGGGGTTATTCAGTTGACTCCCGGACAGCTCGCCTGCTAATCTTCAGGCACAATCATTGTACAAAGCCCTGGGGGAGTATGATTACTGAGAGTTCCGCATTCGGCGGAGCGACCCCTTGAACCTGATCCGGATTATACCGGCGTAGGGAAGTGGCCATTCAACCGGATTTCAATATCCGGAAGGGAGCCGCGTCCAGCGGCTCTTTACGTTTATGTGGATCAAAATCAATGAACGGGAGTATGAACTGGCGACAGGTTCGACCCTGGATCAATTGCGCCAAAAGGTCAAACCGGAAGCCGATCTGCTGATTGTCAATGGCTTTCCGGCAAGCCCCGACGCGGCCCTGCAGGAAGGTGACAGAGTCGTGCTGATCCAGCGTGGAGAAATCCCGGTTGAAGACGAGCTTGACGCACTGCTGACAGCACGTCATACCCCAGGAGTACATGAAAAAGTCAGGAGCGCCTGCGTGGGAATCGCAGGAGTCGGCGGCCTTGGTTCAGCAGTTGCTGTGGCTTTGACTCGAATCGGTATCGGCCAACTGATTATCGCCGACTTTGACATCGTGGAGCCATCCAACCTGAACCGGCAACAGTTTTTTCTCGACCAGATTGGACTGCCGAAAGTTTATGCTCTGCGTGACACCCTGGCTCGGATCAATCCGCATGTCCACGTGACCGCATGTCACCTGAAGTTGACACCCGGTAATCTGGCCGAGCTCTTCACACCGGTGCAGGTTCTGGTTGAGGCGTTTGACAAGGCGGACCAGAAGGTGATGTTGATCGAGGAGTTTGCTAGCCGCTTCCCCGAGAAACCGATCGTTGCCGGCTCCGGAATGGCAGGCTACGGACCATCGAATACGATTGGAACAGAACGCTGCGGCAGCCAACTTTTCGTCTGCGGAGACGGCACGACTGCAGCGGAACCAGGGACTGGCCTGATGGCCCCCAGGGTCGGGATTGCCGCTCACCATCAGGCCAATGCCGTGTTGCGCCTCCTGCTGGGACTGGAGCCATCAAATGGAGCCATTGAAACAGCATGCAAATTATCTTGAACGGAAAACCGAAAGAGGTTGCTGCCGGGCTGACAATCAGTGAACTGCTGAAACAGCTGCGCCTGGATATTAAGCAGGTCGTGGTGGAGCGCAATGCATCCATTGTGGCCAAACAAGGCTACGAGCGTGAATGCCTCAACGATGGAGACAATCTGGAGATTGTCCATTTTGTCGGAGGCGGTTAAGATCGGAAGCACGTGGCGTGAAAAAACGATAAAAACATTATACGAGGAACAATAATGGATAAATTGGTTATTGCCGGCCGGGAGTTTACCTCTCGATTGATGGTTGGTACCGGTAAGTTTTCCTCCAATGCGGCGATGGTTGCGGCAATGGAAGGGTCCGGTTCGGAAATTGTGACTGTAGCGCTGCGGCGCGTCGACATCGATAATCCGCAGGATAGCATGCTCAGCCACATTGACCGCAGTCGCTATTTGCTGCTGCCCAACACCAGCGGTGCCCGCGATGCGGAAGAAGCTATCCGTCTGGCCCGTCTGGCCCGTGCAGCCGGCTGTGATCCCTGGATCAAGCTGGAGGTTACCCCCGATCCCTACTACCTGCTGCCCGATCCGATCGAAACCCTCAAGGCGGCAGAGGTCCTGGTCAAAGATGGTTTTACCGTCCTGCCATATATCAATGCCGATCCGGTTCTGGCTAAACATCTGCAGGAAGCCGGCACTGCGACGGTCATGCCGCTAGGCGCACCAATCGGCACCAACAAGGGACTGCGCACCCGTGATTCCATCGCCATCATCATTGAGCAGGCGATCGTACCGGTGGTAGTCGATGCCGGGCTCGGTGCGCCGTCACATGCTGCCGAAGCAATGGAAATGGGTGCCGATGCGGTGCTTGTAAACACGGCCCTGGCAGTGGCTGACGACCCTGGGAAAATGGGAGCCGCTTTCAAAAAAGGTGTTGAGGCCGGCCGTGAAGCCTACCTGGCAGGCCTCGGGGCGCAAAGTGGCCGTGCCGAGGCGAGCAGCCCGTTAACCGGTTTTTTGCACGACGAGTAAGATTCCCCAGATTTTAACGCCGTGGCGTAGAGCCGCAGAGAAAAGATTTAAAGATGAGTTTTCTTGAAATTATCAACCGATATGATCCGCAACAAGTCCTGGAAGAAATCGAAACCAGGACCGCGGCTGACGTCGAGCGCGCCTTGACCAGTGAGAGGTTGGGTCCCAGGGATCTCCAGGCATTGCTGTCTCCGGCGGCCGAACCGTTTCTGGAACGGATGGCGCAAAAAGCGCATTATATTACCCAGCGCAGATTCGGGCAGACGATCCTGCTCTATGCCCCACTCTATCTTTCCAACGAATGCACCAACGGCTGCCTTTACTGTGGCTTCAACGCCACCAACAAGGTCCCACGCAAGACCCTGACCATGGATGAGGTGGAGCGCGATGCCCGGGCTCTGCTCCGGCAGGGGTTTCGGCATGTGCTGCTGGTGACCGGCGAAGCTCCCGACAAGGTCGGCAATGACTATCTCGCGGCTGTTGCCGAACACATCAAGCCGCTGTTCAGCTCAATCTCCATCGAGGTCTATCCGATGGAGATTGACGGGTATCAGCAAATGGTCGCTGCGGGCGTCGATGGGCTGACCGTATATCAGGAAAGCTACGATCGGGAACTCTATGCCGAACTGCACCCGTTCGGCAGAAAACGCAATTATGACTTCCGCCTGCTGACCCCAGAGAGGGGTGGTGAAGCGGGTCTGAGACGTATTGGTATCGGTTTTTTACAAGGCTTGGGTAATTTCCGTACGGAAGCTTTTTTCACCGGCCTGCACGCCCTCTATCTGGCCAAGCACTTCTGGCGCAGCCAGATCAGCATCTCCTTCCCACGCATGCGCCCGGCTGAAGGCAGCTACCCGCCTCCTAATCCGGTTTCGGACAAACAGCTTGCTCAATTGATTTGCGCCATGCGTCTGCTGATTCACGATGCGGGACTGGTGCTCTCAACGCGCGAAAGCGCAAAATTGCGCGATAATCTCCTGCCGCTCGGCATCACCCAGATCAGCGCGGGCTCCTGCACCGCCCCGGGAGGTTATTCCGAAGTGGAGAAAAGTACCGAGCAGTTCGCCATCGATGATGACCGCCCCCCTGCCGAAGTTGAGCAAATGCTGCGCTGCAAGGGATATGATCCGGTCTGGAAGGATTGGGACGAAGCCTTCCTCAAGAAAGAGGTCGGGTAGAAACTTTACCGCGGAGGCGCAGAGGCGCAGTGAGTGAATGGGCAACCTCATCGATTTCCCGATTTACCTGATTACTGACCGCAAGCAGATTGCAGACGGGTATACCTTGTTATCCGCCACTGAAGCCGCCCTGCGAGGTGGAGTCAGAGCAGTGCAATTGCGGGAGAAGGATCTCACCGCTGCCGAATTGCTTCCCCTGGCCCGCAAGATGCGCTCCCTGACCAACGACTACAATGCCCTGCTGCTGATCAACGACCGGGTCGACATTGTGCTGAGCGTCGGTGCCGACGGAGTTCATTTGGGCGGGCACTCTCTGCCGGTGGATGTCTCCCGTAACCTTCTCGGCCCAGAACGCCTGATCGGTGTGTCGACTCACAGTCGAGACGAAATTCGCTCCGCCGCACAACTTGGCGCCGACTTCGTTACCTTTGGCCCGGTCTACTCCACTCCATCCAAGGCCGCTTACGGTGCTCCCCAGGGGCTTGAAGCCCTGCAAGCGGCGTGTCGGGCCTCGTCACTTCCCATCTTCGCTCTGGGTGGCATCAAACCTGGCAACCAGGCCGAGGTTCTGGCCACCGGAGCCTCCGGAATTGCACTGATTTCAGCTATTTTTACCAATTCAGACCCTGAATCAGCTACCCGCAAATTCTGCTTGTCGTAAAACTATTCTTCGTTAAAATAGATTGAAGACATAAAACATATTTGTTTGCGAAGGAAAACAAAACGCTCAGTTTTGATTTTTCTCGCCTGTCCGCCATAGCCTCCGGCGACGGCGGACCACTTTTACTTATGAGTCCAGCATGGAAATCGCCCTCACCCTGACCATCCTGCTGATCGCCATTGTTCTGTTCGCCACCGAATGGATCCGCATGGATATAGTCAGCCTGATGATCCTGCTGGCCCTCGCGCTGACCGGACTGGTCAGCATCGAGGAAGCCTTTGCCGGCTTCAGCAATCCTGCCGTGATTACGGTGGGGGCCATATTCGTGTTGAGCGCCGGGATTTCCAGTACCGGCGCGGTCAGCAAACTCGGTGAACACCTGATCGAATGGACCGGGCACAGTCCGGTCCTGCTGACCGCTTCGATCATGGCAACCGTCGCCCTGTTTTCAGCGTTCATCAACAACATCGGCGCAACGGCTGTGCTCATGCCGATTGTGGTCATGGTGGCCCAGAAACTGAAGATCCCGCCAAGCAAGCTTTTGATCCCGCTGGCCTTCGGGTCTCTGCTCGGTGGAGTCTGCACCCTGATCGGCACACCGCCCAACATCCTCATGAATATCCTGATGCAGGAATATGCCGGGCAACAATTTTCCATGTTCGACTTCACCCCGGTCGGCATCGTTCTGTTGCTGTTCGGCATCGCCTACATGTCCCTGATTGGCCGCCATCTCCTGCCGAACCGCAAATCCGGAACCCTGACCGAAGCCTACCAGGTCAAGGAGTATGTGACCGAAGTCGAAATTCTCGAAGGAGCACCGATTCATGGTAAAACCATCGCCCAAAGTGCCCTGGAACGGGAACTGAACCTCAAGGTCAGAGCAATCATGCGCGATCGACACAAGATCCCCCGGCCGCGCCGCAACAGGAAGCTGTATTCCGGAGATATTCTTTTTATCGAAGGGGACACGACCGACGTTTTGAAAATCAAGGAGCGGAAAGGGCTTGCGGTCGTTCAGGAAAGGGACAACCCGATCCCGACCGCCGACGGTCGGGATATCGTGGTAGTCGAGGCCTCTCTGACGCCAACCAGTGAGATGGTGGGCAAGACCCTGCGCCAGGTTCGCTTTGCCCATACTTACGGACTCACCGTCCTGGCTCTCTGGCGCAGCGGTGCGCCCGTGGTTCGCAAAGTCGATCATGTCGTCCTGCGCTTTGGAGACGTGCTGCTGCTGCAGGGCAGTGAAGAGAAGGTTCATCACCTGGGGCAGGAGCACGGGTTCCTGCTGTTGGGAGGAGTTGAGCCAACCCCCTACCGACCGCGCCGTGCGCCCATCGCCCTGGCCACACTGTTCGGGGTGATCCTGTTAAGTACCACGGGCACCCTGCCAATCATGGTTTCAGCAACCCTCGGCGCCCTGATCATGATCCTGAGCCGCTGCCTGACCCCCAAGGAAGCCTACACCAGTGTCGACTGGCCGATTATCGTGCTGATTGCCGGCACTCTGCCGCTTGGACATGCCATGGAAAACAGTGGCGCGGCCCGCCTGCTTGCCGACCTGATTATCGGAGGGGTTGGGCCCTACGGGCCTTGGATTGTGTTGGGAGCCGTGTTTCTGCTCACATCCATTCTAACCGAAATGATGAGCCACGCTGCAGCAGCTGTCCTCATTGCCCCCATCGCCTACAACACAGCTCTCGATCTTGGCGTTGCACCGGAGCCTTTTTTCATGGCCGTGGCCGTGGCCGCATCCAGTTGCTTCATGACCCCAGTCAGCCACCAGAGCAACGCCCTGGTCATGGGCCCAGGCGGCTACAAGTTCTTCGACTACACCAAAGTCGGCATCCTGCTCAACCTGTCAATCTGGCTGTTGGCGACCCTGCTGATACCGCTGGTGTTTCCCTTCTGAGTTCTGAGTGCTGAGCGATGAGAGGAGACCCACCTTCGCCAAGGCTACGGCGTGGCAAGCTGTCCTGGCTTTTCACGGAACTATCCATGGCTCAACAAGGGCTGAGCAAGCTGGTTCACTTTAACGTTTTTCGCGCTCCGCGCTACTCGCCCCCCCGCCACTGCTTTCACAGCAGATCTTCTTCGTAATCTGGCACTTGGCCAGCCCGCTCCGGATGCCGTTCGGCTTGCGCCAGCGCCGTTTCAGCCTGGGCAATCCTTTTCTCCCGATCCTTCGGATA
>DAOVNV010000265.1 GCA_030630015.1 Desulfuromonadales bacterium
CCCATTGCAATCCTGCTGGTTCTTCCACTTGGGGTTATCGGCGGAGTCATCGCCTCAAGTACGCGCGGGCTGGCCAACGATGTCTATTTCCAGATTGGTCTTTTGACCACGCTGGGTTTGGCCACCAAGAACGCCATCCTGATCGTCCAGTTCGCCAAGGCCCGACTGGGGAAAGGAATGGGGCTGATCGACGCCACCTTGGAGGGGGCGAAACTACGATTTCGTCCAATCATCATGACCTCTCTGGCCTTTGGTTTCGGCGTTCTGCCCCTTGCTGTGAGCACCGGGGCCGGGGCCGGGGCCCAAAATGCGATAGGCACTGGAGTACTGGGAGGGATGGTTACCGCCACCGTCCTGGTGGTTATTTTTGCGCCCCTCTTCTATGTGTTGATCGAAAAGATCTTCGGTAAACAAGGGAGACGTGAATCAGCCGAAACAGGCGGCGCAAATTCATCAGGGGATGAATGATATGAATCGAAAATTGTTTCTTCTGCTGGGTATAACAATCTTCTTTCTGGGCAGCTGCTCCCTGGCCCCGGAATATACACGGCCCGAAGCTCCGGTACCAGTTGAGTGGCCACAGGGGGTGGCCTACAAGAGCGCCCAGGCGGCGCCTGGAGCAGCAACAGCCACGGAGTTAAGCCGACGGGAATTTTTTGCCGATGCACGGCTACAAGAACTCATCGAGATTGCCTTAAATAACAATCGCGATCTGCGGCTGGCCGCCTTGAATGTTGAGAGGGCACGGGCGCTTTACGGCATTCAGCGGGCCGAACTGTTGCCGACGGTCAATGCGGTCGCCACTGGGAGTAAACAGCGTGTACCAGCGGACCTCTCGTCCACCGGTAGCGCGACAACGACTGAACAATACGGTGTCAACCTGGGCATCAGTTCCTGGGAGATCGATTTCTTCGGCCGCATCCGTAGCCTGAAAGACCAGGCCTTGGAGGAGTACCTGGCTACGGAGGAGGCCCGCCGCAGCGCACAGATTGCGCTGGTGTCCGAGGTTGCCAGTGTGTACCTGACCCTTGCCGCGGATCGAGGGAACCTCAAACTGGCTCAGTCCACCCTTGAAACCCAGCAGGAGACCTATGATTTAATTCAAAGGCGTTATGATGTTGGTGTCGCGACTGAACTTGATCTGCGACGAGCGCAAATTCCGGTAGACGCGGCCCGGGGAGATGTTGCCCGCTTTGCACAATTGGTTGCACATGACCAAAACGCCCTGAACCTTCTGGCAGGCTCTCCGGTGCCGAAGGAGTTCTTGCCAGAGGACCTGAGCATCGTTAACCCTCTCAAAGATATTTCTCCAGGCCTTTCCTCCGAGGTGCTTCTGAATCGGCCTGACATTCTTCAGGCAGAACATCGGCTCAAGGGGGCCTACGCTTTTATCGGCGCGGCACGGGCGGCCTTTTTCCCCCGCATTTCTCTGACCACCTCAGTGGGAACCGCAAGCGACGAGCTGTCTGGTCTGTTCAGCTCCGGCTCGGCTGCCTGGAGCTTTGTACCGAAGATCACTATGCCGATTTTTGACGCCCGTACCTGGGCCGCGCTACGGGTCAGCAAAGCCGATCGGGAAATCGTCCTGACCCAGTATGAGAAGGCGATCCAGACAGCCTTCCGGGAAGTGGCTGATACCCTTGCCGTGCGGGGCACGGTGGACCAGCGGTTAGCAGCGCAACAATCTCTGGTAAATGCTGTTGCGGAAACATATCGCCTCTCAAATAAGCGCTATGCAAAGGGAATTGACAGCTACCTGAGCGTCCTTGACGCGCAGCGGTCTCTCTATGCGGCGCAGCAGGGGCTCATTTCGCTCCGCCTGGCCAAACTCGCCAACCAAGTGATGCTTTACGCGGTACTGGGCGGAGGGAGTGAATAATCGAAGCTCACCGAAACTTAAAGAGAGGATGCAGATATGGAAAAATATGAATATTACCTGGTGGAAAAAAAGCCGCCTGTCGCGTGGGTGTATCTCAACCGGCCCGAGAAAAAGAACGCCATGAACCTGCCGGCCTGGCGGGAATCCATACCGATATTTGATGATCTCGATAAGGACCCGGATATCAGGGTGGTCGTTATAAGCGGCAGGGGTTCATGTTTCACCACGGGCATTGATCTTATGAGTATGATGGGGGCTGTGCCGGAGATTCTGAATAATGACCAGAAGGGTGGAACCAAATGGAGCCTCCTTTCCAGAATATATCCTCTACAGGACACCATGACCTGTATCGAAAAATGCCGTAAACCGGTTATTGCGGCCATTCACGGGTACTGCGTGGGTGCCGGTCTTGACATGGCAACCGCGTGTGACATCAGGTTGTGTTCAGAAGACGCAATCTTTTCGCTGAGAGAAACCGC
>DAOVNV010000073.1 GCA_030630015.1 Desulfuromonadales bacterium
GGACAGCGCCACTGGCTGTCAAAAAAGATGCGGCGTGCCGGCCGACCGCTCCGAAACCCTGGATGACCAGTCGCGCTCCATTCATCTCGAAATTACAGTAGCGAAGCGCAACTTCAACGGCATGACTAAGTCCCCATCCGGTCGCTCCGATCTCGTCCAGGGGAATGCCGCCGATCTCGCTGGGCAGGCCCACAACCCGATCAATTTCATCCTTGATCCGAGCCATGCACTCCTCGTCAGTACCCATATCAGGTGCCAGGATATAGTCCTTGATGTCCCGCAGGGCTTGGGCCAGTCCTCGTATCAGAATTTCCTTTTTCCCTCTGGGCATTTTGGGATCACCATACAGAACCGCTTTGCCACCGCCATGAGACAGGTTGGCAGCGGCGTTTTTCAGGGTCATGGCCCGCGCCAGCCGAACACATTCCTCGGTGCTGACGTCAGGTGCCATGCGGATTCCCCCGATTGATGGTCCGGCCGCCACGTTGTCCACCACCAGAACCGCCTTGAGCTGGATCGCGGGTTCATAAACATGAATAACCTTGGCCGGTCCGAGTTCATCGCTGAATTTGAAAATACTGTCCATTGATCTTTCCCTCGCTGTGAGTCGGATTTAAAATCAAAGATAAACCCTCTTTAACCCTAGCATTTAAGAGAATATCTTCAACCTGCATCTGTGGGTAACCGACGGCAAATAGCGAAGGATACTTACACTCTTTATCCGTCGTTTACTCACGGATCCAGGTTTAACAATCGTGGGGGACCTTTATTGAATCTGCTCAACCAACGTTTTGCATCATTCGAACAGCATAATGATCAGATGTATAGAAAGGGTTACGGATGCCGGGTTGCGCTGATCTGACCAAGGGGATCCGGGGCTCGTTGCTTCGGTGGCTATTGTGAAAAAGTTGTTGTGTTTCCCAGGGAAACCTGTATGATACCCGCCGACTGTACAAAGGCGACGGCAGATCTGTTTATTCAGTGATCATTCCCAGCCGTTGTCCCATCGCTCTCTGACCCCCTTCTGCATTAAGGTTCTTTGCCGAATCCGTGGCAGCCATCAGGTTGGCGAGGATGCACATATCTCAGTCCAATTTTGCGCGGTCGTAATCTGTCTGCGGGGCATATGTTTGTCCCGACGGCCGGCATGCCACCTGATTTGTCTCCGGGCCAGATCCCGGCAGGACACCTATTGCCCTAAGGGATTCCTCCCAGGCAATAAGGGAAGGAAACAGCTTTGTCTTTTCAAGAACTGCAACTTGCAACTCCTATTATGCGCGCCATTGACGCGTGTGGTTACACGACGCCCACACCGGTTCAAGCCAGGTCGATTCCGGAAGTGCTTGCCGGTCGGGACCTGATCGCTTCAGCTCAGACCGGAACCGGCAAGACCGCCGCTTTTATGCTCCCCATTCTGCACAGGATCTCGGATCTCAAACAAGGGTCGAAGGGTGCGCCGCGGGTCCTAATTCTGACGCCAACTCGCGAACTGGCCGCCCAAATAACCGAAGCAACCCGCAACTATGGCAAGTTCCTGCGCGTGCGCAGCACGGTTATTCTCGGCGGGATGCCTTACGGACCGCAATTCCGTGATCTGGGTCGCCCCATTGACTTGGTCGTTGGGACGCCCGGCCGGTTGATCGACCACCTTGAGCGCGGCAGCCTCGATCTGTCACGCCTTGAAGTCCTGATCCTCGACGAGGCGGACCGCATGCTGGATATGGGTTTCAAGGAGGCTGTCGAAAAGATTACCGCAGCGACGCCAAGAGATCGGCAGACCCTGATGTTTACCGCAACCATGGATCGCACCATGACCGAGATGGCAAGACGTCTGCTGAAAGACCCGGTGCGTGTCGAGATTGCCGGTCGACAGGTGACTCTTGAGCAAATCACCCAGCGCTTGCATGTTGCCGACCATCTCAGGCACAAGCATCGCCTGTTGCAACATCTGCTGACGACTGAAGACATCAACCAGGCGATTGTTTTTATCGCCACCAAGCGTGCTTCCGACGAACTGGCCAGGGATCTTGCGTCTCAGGGTCATCAGGCAGCCGCCTTGCATGGTGACATGAGCCAGTCCGCTCGCAATCAGACCCTGAGGGATCTGCGGCGCGGCAGGATTCGCGTGCTGGTCGCAACTGATGTCGCGGCACGCGGCATCGACGTATCCGGTATCAGTCATGTTATCAACTTCGACCTGCCGCAATCGGCTGAGGATTATGTGCACCGGATTGGCCGCACCGGCCGCGCCGGAGCGACGGGCACAGCGATTACTTTTGTCAGCGGCGACGACGCGTTGCGGCTGCGGCAGATTGAGCGTTATATTCAGCAATCCCTGCCGGAAGAGGTCATTCCCGGTCTTGAACCGACCCGTCCTCTGCAGGCTCAGCATAAAAATCGGGCTGGCAAGGGGCGTTCCAACAGCTCCAGACGGCATGGTGGAGCCGGTTCGGGACGTTACAAGGGCACAAAAAGCCGGGATAGAAGCGATCGTAAGGGCCCTGTGATTGAGTATCGCAGTCGCAAGTCCGGAGGACGCAAGACTTCCGCGGCCAGGTGATCGAGACGATAAGAGCCCCTGTTTGGGGCTCTTGTTTGTTGAGGGTAACCGGTCATTGACAGCTCTGGATCTGGCCGCTACCATTTGATAACTGGAAGCAATTAACGCCAGCCACGGCTATTTTGTCTCGGGAGGTTCCATGCTGGAAATCGGTCGAAAAAACACCATCAAGGTCGAACGCATAGACGAAGAGGGAGCTTGGCTTATTGTCGGGCTTGAACGGGCCCTTCTGCCAAAGCGCGAACTTCCGGAAAGTCTTGCCCCTGGAGATGAAGTGACCGTTTTTGTTTATAACGATCTTGCTGGAAGGCCGGTTGCCACCTTGCGCGAGCCGCTGGCTGAAGTCGGTGAATGTGCCCTGATGAAGGTACGTCAGGTCAACCGCCATGGCGCCTTCCTTGACTGGGGTCTGTTCAAGGAACTGCTGGTCCCGCCCAAGGAACAGCCCGAACCGATGAAGCTTGGAAGGCGCTACGTGGTCAAAGTGCGCCTCGATCGCCAGGGCCGGCCGCTGGGCACGGCGCGTATCGAGCAATCGCTGGTCAATGTGGATATCGATCTGCAAGAGGGACAGGAAGTCGATCTGCTAGTCTGGCGCTTCACGCCTCTCGGTGCCAGGGTCGTCATCGATCAGCGCTACGACGGTCTGCTCTACCGTGATGAAATTGGTGATCGGCTGAACTACGGGGATCGTCTGACCGGTTACGTTAAAAAGATCCGTGGCGACGGTAAGATTGACGTAACATTACGTCGTGGCGGGCGTGGTGAGATCGACGAAGCGCGGGACATGATTCTGGGTGCAATTAAGGCTCAGGGCGGTTTTCTCCCATTGCATGACGGCAGTTCTCCTGAGGAAATCCGTGCCGCTCTCGGTATGAGCAAGAAACTGTTCAAGAAGGCGGTTGGTGGGCTTTACAAGGCTGGCACAATTGAGCTGACGGACAAGGGCGTGCGCTTAAAGAAAAGCTAGGAGGCTGTTGTTCTGGTGACGGACAATCGCCCCTTTCTTCCGGTCGATGACGCATTTCGCAATGTTGATGACCAGCATGAAGCTTTGCAACCTTTTTCTTCTAAACATCACGACTCCGCAAAAAAGGTAAAATCGTACAGAAGCGGATCCGAAAAATGTTTTTTAGTTTGTAAACCTGTTATAAGATAACATGTTCAGCAGAAAACATTCAGAGTTGTTCGAAAAAACTCGACTGCTTGTGGAGAAGTACAACTTTTTTAGGAGGTAGTATGCAAGATTGGGGTGGCCCATCCGGGGATGACCTGGAGAAGAAAGTTGTCGACTTTGCCGAAAAGGTGAAGCAGAAATTCCAGCAGGACAAGGGACCTCTGCCTTTCAAAGGCATTCTGGTCGCTATCATCGTCCTGCTGGTCGTGATCGGAGGCTACAGCAGCCTTTATAAAGTCGATACCGAAGAAACCGGTGTTGTGCTCAGATTTGGCAAATTTTCCAGTTTTGCCCGGCCGGGGCTCAACTACAAACTGCCGCTCGGCATTGACCGGGTCTACCTGGTCAAGACCGGACGCGTCCTCAAGGAGGAGTTTGGTTTCAGAACAGTCCAGCCTGATGTCCGCACTACCTACTCCAAAAAGGGTCTGGACGAAGAATCTCTGACTTTGACCGGCGACCTGAACGTCAGTGACCTGGAATGGATTGTCCAGTTCCAGGTGGCCGATCCGTTCAAGTTTATTTTCAGCATCAAGAACCCAGTCGGCACGATCCGTGATATTGCGGAGGCTGTCGTCCGGAAAGTGGTCGGCAACTCGAATGTGACCGATGTCCTGACCACAGAGAGGGCGGTTCTGGCCGGCATGATTCAGCAGGATCTGCAGAAGATCCTTAACGAATACGATATCGGCTGTCGAATTGTCACGGTGAAGTTCCAGGACGTTAACCCGCCGGAGCAGGTCAAGGGAGCTTTTAACGAGGTCAACGAATCGGAACAGCAGAAGGAGATCCTGATCTTCCAGGCTCGCGAAGAGTTCAATAAGGAGGTTCCCAAGGCGCGTGGTGAAGCGAAGAGGACCCTCCAGAAAGCTGAGGGTTATGCTATCGAGCGGATCAACAGAGCGCAAGGTGAGACGGGCCGGTTTCTGGCCCTGCTGAAGGAATATCGCAAGGCACCTGACGTGACCCGGCGCAGGATCTATCTGGAAACACTGGAAGACGTGCTGCCTCGTCTTAAGGAGGTCTACATCATGGATGAAAAGGGCGGCGGCCTGTTGCCGCTGCTGCCGATGCGGCGCGAGCAGACGGGAGGTGCCAAATGAAAGCTCCTCTTCTGATTATTATCGCAGCGATTGTTGTTTTTCTTGGGTTCAATAGTTTCTATGTCATCTCCGAGGCTGAGCAGGCCATCTTGACCCAGTTCGGCAAGCCGGTCGGGGAGGTCAACTATCCTGGGCTGCATTTCAAGACCCCCTTCATCCAGGAGGTGACCCGTTTCGAAAAGCGCATCCTGCAGTGGGACGGCGATCCCAACCAGGTTCCGACCAAGGACAAGAAGTTCATCTGGATCGACACGACGGCACGCTGGCGGATTGTCGACCCGCTCCTCTTCTTCAAGACTGTGGCAACGGAAATCGGCGCCCAGAGCCGGCTTGACGATATCATCGATTCGGTGGTGCGCGATGCGGTCTCCGGACATCTGCTGGTGGAACTGGTGCGTGGCGATGACTATGTTGCTCCCGCAGGCAGCGATGAGTCCTTCGAAATTGAAGGCGTCAAGATTGCCAAGGAGGACCTGGTCGGTCGTGAAAATATCCTGGTTGGTATCCTGGCAAAAGCTCAGGTCAGCACACCAGAGTACGGCATCGAATTGATCGACGTGCAGTTCAAGCGGATCAATTATGTCGAGCAGGTGCGCCAGCGGGTTTACGAGCGCATGATCAATGAGCGCAAGAAGGTTGCCGCCCAGTACCGGTCCGAAGGTGAAGGCGAAAAGGCCGATATCCTGGGTCAGATGGAGCGGGAGCTGAAGCAGATCCGTTCGGAGGCCTACCGTAAGGCACTGGACGTGCGTGGTGCAGCAGATGCGGAAGCCGCCGCTATTTATGCCGGAGCCTATAATCAGGACAGGGAATTTTACTCCTTCCTGAGAACCCTGGAATCTTATAAGAAGGTGATCGGGGAGAATGGCCGGATGGTGATTACCACCGATTCCGAGTATTACAAGTATCTGAAAGATATCAAATAACTTCTATCTATTCCCTGAAGGACAGGCAGATGGTTTGCCTGTCCTTCGTCTATCCAGAGACGTGTCGGTGCTTATCTCAGCCAACAGACTGCGTGAAAAACTCGAACAACTGGCGGACCTCGATATCGGCAACTGTCTGTTCGATGCCCCGCTTGCGGCACATGGCAGCTGGCAGATCGGCGGTCCGGCCGACCTGTTGGTCGAGCCGGGCGGTATCGACCAGGTGGCGGCCGTGGTTTATTTTGCCAGACGCCACGGGATTCCGCTGGTCGTCATCGGTCAGGGCACCAACCTGTTGTTTGATGATGCCGGTTTGCGCGGTATTGTTCTGAAAATAGGCGCCAACCTGTCCAGACTTGAAATCGGTGAGGGCCGTATTCTTGCCGAGGGCGGCGTCTGGATTCCCGAGCTTGCCCGCCAGGCAATGCGGGCTGGCCTGGCCGGGCTGGAGCATACAATCGGCATTCCCGGGACCTTGGGCGGCCTGATACTGATGAACGGCGGCAGTCACCGCAAGGGGATTGGCGAGAATGTGCGCCGGGTCTGGATCGTCGATCGGGAAGGGCGGCAGAAGATTCTTGACCGGGAGGGGTGCCAGTTTGCCTATCGTAGCAGTGCCCTGCAGGGAACCGGCGCAGTGGTGGTCAGGGCCGAACTGGAGTGTGAAACTGGAGACCCGCGTCAAATCCGCCGGGAGATGCTTGCCGATCTGCGTGAACGACGTGGTAAATTCCCCCGCAAACTTCCAAACTGCGGTTCCGTTTTCCTGAGTACTGCCGAAATGCATACCACAGTCGGTCCGCCGGGAAAGATCATCGAAGAAGCCGGTCTGAAAGGGACCCGGATCGGCCGGGCCGAGGTCTCGCCACGCCACGCCAATTTCATCGTCAACCTGGGCGGTGCTACGTCAAAGGATGTCCTGGCCCTGATCGCCCACATCCGCAAGACGGTTCTGGAAAATATCGGATTTGACCTGCGCTGCGAAGTTCGTTACATCAGTCCCCAGGCGGAGATCATGCCCGCTGATCAGAAGACGTAACTGCCTCCCCTTACTGGTAATTTCTCAAATTTCATACTTTTCCCCTGTAGTACTGCTGTAGTATGTGAGGGGACTGTCCCGGCTTCACACGGGACTGATGCTCCCCCAATAAACGAGTCCGTTTTATTGGGGGAGGTTCAAAGTGTCCCCCGACCCCGACCCCGACTCCAAATGAGACACTGGCCTTGGACAAGATGAGGTAATTGTGAATTACTTCATCCACCATTCACCTTTCCTTGTCTTTTTATCATCACCTCGGATAAAGAAATGTTCAAGTTTTCCGGCTGGCAGCGGGCGGCTAAAGAGGAACCCTTGACACTGCTCGCATCCCTTTTCGAGGAGGAACCTTAACTGTTCCTTGGTCTCCACACCCTCGGCGATGACTCCGATGTTCATGGTGCGGGCGATAGCAATGATGGAAGCGACGATCGCGGCATCGTTGATATCTGTGGTGATATCGCTAACAAAAGACTGGTCGATCTTGAGTTTTGTTATGGGAAAGCGCTTCAGGTAGCTCAAGGAGGAATGTCCGGTCCCAAAATCGTCAATGGCCAGTTGAATGCCCCTGCCTTTGAGGTCCGTAAGGGTCTTGATAATTTCCTCGACGTTTCCCATGGCGGCGCTTTCCGTAAATTCCAACTCCAGCCATTCGGGATCCAGGCCCGTTTCCTTGAGCACTCGCTCGACCATATCGATGAAATCGGGCTGGTGCAACTGCAGCGCCGAAATATTGACCGCAACCACAATCGGTGGATGGCCGCTTTTCTGCCAGGCCTTGTTCTGTACACAGGCGTTATGCAGCACCCATTCACCGATGGGAATAATCAGGCCGGTTTCCTCCGCCAAGGGAATGAAATCGCTGGGATGGATCAATCCCTCCTTGGGATGCTTCCAGCGCAGCAGGGCCTCCATGCCGATAAGCCGACCAGAGTCAAGATCAATCTGGGGCTGGTAATGCAAGAGCAGCTGTTTCAGATCCAGGGCTTGGCGTAGCTTGCCCTCCAGGAGAAGCAACTCATGAGTGCGGGCATTCATCTCTGGTTTGTAGAACTGATAGTTGTTCCTGCCCTGCTCCTTGGCGCGGTACATGGCCACATCGGCATATTTCATCAGGCTTTCGATATCTACGCCGTCAGAAGGATACAGGCTGATGCCGATACTCGCAGTGACAAAGAGTTCGTGACCCTCCACCCCTAGAACCTGAGAGAGGGCCCTGAGAATTTTTTGCGCCACTGCGGCAACACCGGTGACATCCTGAATCTGCTCCATGATAATTACGAATTCGTCGCCCCCTAGCCTGGCCACCGTATCGGACTCCCGTATTCCACTGGACAACCGCCTGGACACCTCAAGCAACACGCGATCCCCGATGGCATGGCCCAGAGAGTCATTGATATTCTTGAACCGATCCAGATCCAGGAAAAGGAGGGCCACCTGCTGATTGGTGCGGTGCGCCTTAATCATGGCCTGGTGCAAACGATCATGGAACAGTAAACGGTTGGGCAGATTGGTCAGCGTATCGTGGTGGGCCAGAAGGTTGAGACGGCGTTCATTCTCGCGCAGCCTTGCTTCAGCATGCACCCGATCCGTGATGTCTCGAGACGCCTCAATAATACCCTGAAGCGTACCATCTTCGTTCCATAGGGGAGAGGCTTGCAGCTCGTAAGTGCGAATTTCACCGCTTCCGATGAGATGCTCATGAACTACGGTGGTCGGTTTGCCGGTTTTGCGAATTTCTTCCAGCGGACAGGGATGGTCCTTTCCGCTGCACGGCTTGTCGGAATGATGGGATATCTGGTAACAGCAATACTCTTCCTCCACCAGCGGTTGATCCGGCCAATAAGGGTTCGCAGCCCGATTCATCATGACTGTTTTGTAATTCAGGTCGATGACCATGATGGGTTCCACGACACCGTCGATAACGGTCTGGAGGAAAGCATGTTTTGCCACCACTGCCTTTTCGGTACGCTTCCGCTCCGTGATGTCATACACGGTACCGACCAGATTCACAGGGCTGCCCATGTTATCAAAAGTGACTTCCCCCTGCTCGTAAACATAGCGGATGGCGTTATCAGGTAGAACAAGGCGGTACTCCATGCTGTAGCCGCCCTCGCCCTGCAGCGCCCCTTGGACGGCCCGTTCCAGGGATTCCCTGTCTTCCGGAGATACCATGCCAAGAAAAGCCTTGAAAGACGGTTCGAATTCCTGCGGCCGCAACCCAAAAATTCGGTAAGTTTCATCGGACCAGTACAACCTCTTGTTGACAATATCCCAGTCCCAGTTTCCGAGCTTGGCAATGCGTTGGGCGTTGGCCAGGCTAGCCTGGCTCTTGCCCAGGAGTTCCGTACGTTCCGAGATGGCCGCCGCCATAGAGTCAAAGGCCGCCGAAACTTTCGCAATTTCATCGCTCCCGGAGATAGCTGCCCGCACACTCAGTTCACCGTCCGACAGGCGCATCGCTGCTTTTTTCAAGCACGCCAACTTATTGATTACCGCGACTTTTAACAACAAGGAGATCGTTAGAAAGGTGAGAAGGAAGCCGGCAGAGTGGAGGAGACTATTTGCTTTCATTGCATGAACAATTCGAGTCCTGAGCGTGTCGGCCGAGAACTTGATGCTCATGACTCCATGGATATCACCAATCTGATAATTGAAGACGCTTGGATTTTGAGAAGGGGAGTTCTCCCCCTGTTCATGACAGTTGAAGCAATAGGACTCAACCAGAAGAGGTGTGCAATAATGAAAAAAATTCCTCCCATTCTCTGTATAAAAAACTATTCGTTCCTTGGCTTCCGGGCGTTCAGTGAAATAACGAAAGGCCTCTATTCCCAGGTGCGCCGCTATATTGTCCGGTTTTTGCTTATATTCTAAATGGTCGTAAAAGAAGATATCGCTATATTCCAAGCTCTTGAACTCCTGGGCGATGCGAGCAAGGGCATAGCTGGGAAGACATCCCATACTTTTTCCATCAGGAGTCAACTCCCGGCCGATAAACTCTTGGTGGTACATGCTCCGAGTGGCCATTATTACGGCATTCAGAGATCTTGCCTGGCTGATTAAATCATCCTTAAAGTCCTTCTTGATGTGCTCATTTTCGAAATACTGAACAACACCGAAGAACAGAAGAAAGATCGCCCCGATGGTTAATATCAATTTGGTTTGTAGTTTCAACCGTGCGCTACTGAAAGCTCGCGGTGTAACTGAGACCCCTCAACCATATTACACGATTTTAACACTGCTGTCCCATAGTTTCAGGTGAGTGGTAACTGTCTGTCGCATAACGATTTTCCTTTGAGATATTCGATGCCGAGGAGGTCGGCGCAAGAAGGGTCTGCTAAAGTCTGGAGAGAAAGAGGAGATGGCAACCGAAGCCGCAGAAGTTCTCAACATCACAGAGCAGCAACCAAAGAAGATTCCATCCAAGACCTGGCGGGAGTGCATCAAGAAAGTCTGAGAAGTCGACCCGCTGGAATGCCCGAAGTGCGGCAGCGAGGACTGGTTTGGGTGGCTCTGTCACGAATTGAGCCACGATTTTCTCCACGAGCCGAGGTTCTGTCCAGATTTCGAGAAATGGACGGAGGGCCTGTGCGACTATTTTCGTTGCAACCTCTTGTCCA
>DAOVNV010000147.1 GCA_030630015.1 Desulfuromonadales bacterium
AGTTGCCGCATCCATGGTTTCCAGGACGGTACCGCTTTTGCCGGGAACCTTGGCTTCCGTTGCTGCTGCCTTGACCGGCTGGGAACTCTGTTCGGATGGCTTCTTGGGTGCTGGTGCCGGGGTGTCCTGGCTGCATGCCGTGAGCAAAGACAGGCCAAAGAGGCCGATGACAAGGGTAGTTAACAGTTTTTTCACTATGGTTTCCTCCAGTTTTTCCGGGGGGGTCGACCCCTCTCAATATTGTGGATACGTTCAAAGTTTAAGCCTAACAAATAACATATTTATCTCATTTACAGCAAGGGTTGATAGATGTTTTCTGGAATGCGGTTGGCCTGAATACACAAGCGTTTCAGGCGGCTGGCAATCCAATCATTCAACTGGCCGGGTTTTAATCGCCAAGCCCAGTTGCCTTTAGCCTGTCCAGGCGTATTAAAGCGAGCACTTGTACCCAGGGCCAGGATGTCCTGACAGGGAAGGATGCAGAGTTGAGCCAAACTCATTTCCGCTGTTTCGATCAAAGTCCAGGGCATGTCAGGTTTTTTTCTGTCCAGGTAGGCCTCTACAACCTGGCGCTGCTTTTTTGTCAGGCTGTGCCACCAGCCGAGGGTGGTGTTGTTGTCATGGGTGCCGGTGTAGACGACGCACTGCTTGCCGTAATTGTGAGGCAGGTAGGGATTGTCCGGGCCGGAATCGAAGGCGAACTGCAGAATCTTCATGCCGGGGAAGCCAAAGCTTTCTCGCAGCGCCTCGACTTCGGGTGTAATCACACCGAGATCTTCGGCGATAATTGGCAGGTCCGGGTGTTCGCAGCGCAGTTTGTTGAACAGTTCCCGGCCGGGAACTTCTTCCCAATGACCGTTTACAGCCGTTTCTTCTTTGACCGGGATCGACCAGCAGGCCTGGAACCCCCGAAAATGGTCGATGCGCACCATGTCTGTACAGTTCAGGTTGTAATGAAAACGCTCAAGCCACCACTTGAACCCGGTTTCCTGAAGGGTACTCCAACGATACAGCGGATTGCCCCAACGCTGCCCCGTTGCGCTGAAATAGTCCGGGGGAACTCCGGCAACTGACGTGGGCAGACAATTGTCATCGAGTTGAAAGAACTCCTGGTGGGCCCAGACGTCGGCCGAGTCGTAAGCGACAAAAATCGGAATGTCGCCAAAAATTCTGATGCCACGCTGATTCGCATACGATTTCAGGGCGAACCATTGTTCAAAAAAGATGAATTGTTGGTAACGATGCTGGTCCAGTGCAAATGCGAAATCTTTGCGCCAGGTCTCAAGAGCCGAAGGGTCTCGATGACGCAACTCGTCGGGCCAGATCGACCAGGAGCATTCTTTGAAATGCTCTCGTAGGGCCATAAACAGGGCGTAGTCTTCCAGCCAATCAGCCTGGTCACGACAGAATTTGTCGAAAGAGGCCCGCCTCTCAGGGTCGCCATGTTGCAGGAATCGGCAACCGGCCTTTTTCAGGACGTCCCTTTTGAAGAGGAGCGCCCGGTTTGTTACGAATCCTTCCGCAAAGGCTTCTGCTTCGGCTTCTTCCGGAAGCAGGTCACCAAGGATAACAAGCTTGTCCAGGTCGATCAGGATGGGGTTGCCGGCAAATGCGGAGAGTGCATTGTAGGGTGAGTTGCCGTAGCCGGTCGGGCCGAGCGGCAGGACCTGCCAGACCGACTGCCCCGCTTCCACCAGAAAGTTGATAAAATGGAAGGCGTGTGAACCAAGCGAACCGATGCCGTGTGGCCCCGGAAGGGCTGTCGGATGAAGTAATATGCCGCTGGCTCGTTGCATGGAGGTCGATGCCCCTGAACTCGTGAAGGTAGGTTTGCATTAAAAATCGGATTATGTCATAGCTTTGCGGGGGGTCAAGTGAAAATGCTCGGCCAGGATTGACCTGCCCTGCCATGATGGGCTATATTGCTGAAGCAACGGGCATTCTGCCCGTTTTTTCTGTTCTGTCCCAAGGATCTGAACCCTTGAGTATCCGAAACCTGTCATAGCGGAGCATGCTTGTGTCCGAAGCCTGTCGTAGCGGAGGATGCTTGCACTCTCTGCTCGCTGTTTGCTCACGGATTTAGGTCAAAATAAGAGGTGATTGTGGCTCAGCATTTTTTACAGGAAATTAACCAGCGACGGACCTTCGGAATCATCAGCCATCCGGACGCCGGCAAGACGACCCTGACCGAAAAGCTGTTGCTGTTCGGCGGCGCGATCCAGATGGCCGGAGCGATCAAGGCCCGCAAGGCCGGACGTCATGCGACCAGCGACTGGATGAAGGTCGAACAGGAACGCGGTATTTCGGTAACGACTTCGGTGATGAAGTTTGGTCACCGCGGTTTTGAAATCAATCTGCTCGACACCCCAGGTCACCAGGATTTTTCCGAAGATACCTACCGGGTCCTGACCGCGGTCGACAGCGCCCTGATGGTGATCGACAGCGCCAAAGGGGTTGAGACGCAGACGGAAAAGTTGATGTCCGTATGTCGGATGCGCAACTCGCCGGTCATTACGTTCATCAACAAACTTGACCGGGAGGGGCAGGCGCCCCTCGACCTTCTGGCTGATATCGAGGAAAAACTGCAGATTGAATGCGCACCCATGTCCTGGCCGATTGGCATGGGTAAACGTTTTCGCGGCGTGTACAATCTGTATCGCAAGGAACTCCGTCTGTTTCAGCCCGGTGAGGGCAAAAAGACCGAACAGGTGATTGTGATCAAGGATCTGGCCGACAGTCAACTTGAGGATCTGCTCGGCAGCCAGGCGGATGAATTGCGTGAAGATATCGAATTGCTCGAGGGCGCGGCCAACCCGTTCGAACTGGAAGAGTACCTGAAGGGCAACCAGACGCCGGTCTTTTTTGGCAGCGCTGTCAATAACTTCGGTGTGGAAGAGTTGCTGGATGCCCTGGTTGAACTAGCACCTGCCCCGGGACCGCGTGACACGGAAACCCGTCAGGTGCGGCCTGAGGAAGAAGCTTTCTCAGGCTTCGTTTTCAAGGTCCAGGCCAATATGGACCCGGCTCACCGTGACCGTATCGCTTTTTTGCGTATCTGTTCCGGGCGCTTCCAGCGTGGCATGAAGGTGCGCCATCACCGCATTGGCAAGGAGGTCAACCTGTCGAAGGCGATTATCTTTATGGCCCAGGATCGGGCCAATGTCGAGGAGGCTTTCCCCGGCGACATCATCGGCCTGCATAACCACGGGACCATCAAAGTTGGTGATACCTTCAGCGACAAGGAACCTTTGAAATTCACCGGCATCCCCAGTTTCGCCGCTGAACATTTCAGGCGGGTGCGCCTCAAGTCGCCGCTCAAGGCCAAGCAGTTGGACAAGGGATTGACGCAGCTTTCCGAAGAAGGCGCCATCCAGGTTTTCCGCCCTCTGGTGAGCAACGACTATATCGTCGGTGCGGTCGGGGTTCTGCAGTTCGATGTTACCATGGAACGGCTGAAAAACGAGTATGGCGTGGATGCCATTTATGAATCGGTTGATTATGCGACGGCCCGCTGGGTCGGCAGCAGCGATCCAAAAAAGTTCGCTGAATTCGAGCGCAAGAACCAGGCTCATCTGGCTTACGATGCAGAAGGCAATCTCAGTTACCTGGCGCCGAGCGAATGGCGTCTCGGCTATGTCATGGAGCAGTGGCCTGATATTGATTTCGCGAAAACCCGCGAACATCAATAGTTTGCTCCGTTTGTAGGGGTTGACAGAGGCGCATCGTCGAGTATGGTTTTAAGAAGGAGAAATGACTATGACCGACTTTGTCGCAATGAAGTTAAGGCGCGCGCTGGTCCGTTTGGCCAGGGACGAGCAAGGGGCAACGGCAACCGAGTATGCCATCATGATAGTCTTGATCCTTCTGGTCGCATTTGCCACAATTATTTTTCTGGGCCTGCGTGTTGATGAGGCCTTCCAGAAATTTGTTGATCTTATGGAGGAGGCGACAAACTGACTCCTCAGTCTTCATCAGAGATACGTTATATGGTAAATTCAAGGGGTTGACATCGGGTCAATCCCTTTTTCTCTGTCTTTAGTTCATGCTTCAACCTGAGGTGCTCGAGGTGAAAAAAAACAGTTGGCGTACAGATTGTTGGCGAATAGTTGATCTCCTGCGGGTTGCCGAGCCTCCTGAGAATGTCAGGGTCCAAGGGTGGATCCGTACCGTCCGATGCAGCAAGGAGGTGATGTTTTTGGCCGTTAATGATGGTTCCTGCCAAGCTTCACTGCAGGTTGTCGTAGCCGTGGATATGCCAGGTTTTGATGCCTTGAGTCAGCTCGGGACCGGCGCCTGTGTCGCAGTGAACGGCCGACTGGTTGCATCTCCCGGGAAGGGTCAGGATTGGGAAGTTCAGGCAGACGGTGTCTCTGTGATCGGTGCGACCGGCGACGATTACCCTCTGCAAAAGAAACGGCATAGCTTCGAGTTCCTGCGTTCGATTGCTCATCTGCGCCCACGCACCAATGCCTATGGCGCGGTCTTCAGGGTGCGCAGCCAAATGGCCCATGCTGTCCACACCTTTTTTCAGGAACGAGGCTTTATCAACATTCACACCCCGATTATCACTGCCAACGATTGTGAAGGCGCGGGCGAGATGTTTCGCGTTACGACGCTCGATCCGGAGAATCCGCCGATGGCCGATGGCCGGATCGCATGGCACGAAGATTTTTTCGGTGCGAAAACCGGCCTGACGGTCAGCGGCCAGTTGCAAGGGGAACTGTTTGCAACGGCTTTCAGCGATATCTACACGTTCGGGCCGACTTTTCGTGCCGAAAACTCCAATACCAGCCGTCACGCGGCTGAATTCTGGATGGTCGAGCCGGAAATTGCTTTTGCCGACCTGGCTATGAACTGCCGACTTGCCGAGGAGTTCTTGCGTTACATGGTGGTTTACGCCCTTGAACACTGCAGCGAAGATCTGGACTTTTTCAACAGGTTTGTGGCGCCGGGACTGATTGAAAAGCTGGAGGCGGTTGTCGGGGCCTCTTTCAGTACCATGACTTATACAGAGGCTGTTGATCAGTTGCTGAAAAGCGGACAGAATTTTTCATTTCCGGTGGAATGGGGCTGCGATTTGCAGTCGGAACATGAACGCTACCTGACAGAAAGTGTCGTAGGTGGGCCATTATTCGTCACCGATTACCCGGAGGGGATCAAGGCATTCTACATGCGCCGCAATGATGATGGGCGTACGGTTGCGGCTATGGATCTGCTGGTCCCCAAGGTCGGCGAGATTATCGGCGGCAGCCAGCGTGAAGAGCGGATGGATGTTCTGGTTGCGAAAATGAAAAGTGTCGGCATCGATCCGCAGAGCCTCGACTGGTATCTCGATATCCGCCGCTGGGGGAGTTGTCCGCACGCCGGGTTCGGACTCGGTTTTGAGCGTTTCCTGATGTACGTGACTGGGATGGAGAATATCCGCGATGTGATCCCGTTTCCGAGAACGCCGGGGAACGCGCGGTTCTGATTGAGGTAGCTACAGGCCTAAGAAATTACCTCCCTGGGAGATGTATACACCATCAATCCAGTTGCCGCCATCCACAGAGGTCCCGTCCTCGTATATGACGTTGTCAGAAGCTGCAACAACGAACTTGATGCTAGGGTCTTTTGCCCAAGGTAAAATCAGAAAAATCTCCTGGTTATCGCCCATGTCGTCAGGAGAATCGAACTTTTCGGCTTTCCTGCCCGCCAGTTTGTCGCGAAACCTCTCGAGGTCAATGTCGAGAGGGCTCCAATCCATATCACCAGCATCTGTTAGGGGGGTAAATGTGTTCAGATCAAAAAGATACTCACCAACGTCGGCATAAGGATATTCATCGTGTGTTATGAAAAAAACAACAAAGGCCCGGTAGAGAGAGCGGCATTCAGAGATGATTGCGGCTCTTTCAGCTTGTCGATGGTAGCGGTTGTACCATGGAAGTGCAAGGCTAGAGATTACGGCGAGAATCAATATGACGATAAGCAGTTCAATTAGCGTGAAGCCCTTCTGGTTTTTTAGTCTCATTTGAAAACTCCGGTCCTCTGAGTTTTTGATTGCCGTCTCAGTCAACCCTCAGCATCGACCTGACTAAGTAGATTTAAGCAAAAAATGAGCCAGAAGGGTGCTGCACATGTATTGTTAGCTCTTTTTTGATTGTTTGCTTTGCGGCCAGAACAACTTGAGAATCGTAAAGAGTGCCACCAGGGCAAAAAACAGGCCCCGCCAGAGTTGTGGAATCTTCCCTTCACTGAGAAAAATCACGTCTTCCTGAACATCCAGACCCGTATCCCGAGCCAGTTCCAGCAGTTTGGTTCGGTTGCCTTTGGCGATCAGGCCGGAAAC
>DAOVNV010000236.1 GCA_030630015.1 Desulfuromonadales bacterium
CACCGTCCAGCTCCAGGATCAACTGCAACACCCCATGTGTCGAGGGATGCTGAGGCCCCATGTTAATAGTCATGGTTTCTACGTTTGCCATTTGTCTGCCTCGTCTATAAAAAGGTAAACCTTTGAATTCCTGTAATCAGCGAACCCGACCCTGGTAGGGTTCACGGTCGGGGCCCTGGACCGGATAGTCCTTGCGCAGCGGGTGACCTTCCCAATCGGCGGGCAGCAGGATACGGCGTAGATCGGGATGATTGTTGAAAGTGATGCCCATCAGGTCCCAGCATTCACGCTCAAGCCAGTTGGCCGCCGCCCAGACACCACTCACCGTATCAACACTGGCATCGGCCTCTTCAACCGGAGCCTTGATGCGGAAGGGCATATGCGTGCCGATATTATACAACTGGTAGACCATCATGAAGCGCGGCGACTGACCCAAATAATCCACACTGCAGACATCGGTCAGGAAATTGAAACCCAGCTCATCCTTGAGGAAGGCGCAGACGGGCACAATCTCTTCTTTCTTGACGGTCACGGTCATTTCACCGCGGAACTCCCGCTCACCCAACACCGTGTCGCCGAACTTGGCCTTCAGCTTGTCAACAACAGCCTGTAAACTCATAACGCTTGCATCCTGTCTTTGATGTGAAATTGGTTACCCGACTGATCATCAGCCGGAGCCCAAATCAGATATCGCTGATACGCTCCCCGATGCCGAGAACAGCACCAAAGGAATTACGCTCATTCATGATCTTTTCCTGCAGTTTCATGAGACCATACAGCAAACCTTCCGGGCGCGGCGGGCAACCGGGGATATAGACATCGACGGGCAGGAACTCGTCAACGCCCTGCACGGTGCTATAGGTATCAAAAATGCCGCCCGAGCAGGCACAGGCGCCCATCGCAATGACATAGCGCGGTTCGGGCATCTGTTCGTAGACCGTCTGGATGACCGGAACCATCTTCTTGGTAACCGTACCGGCGATAACCAGCAGGTCGGCCTGCCGCGGTGAAGCACGGAACAGCACTCCAAAGCGGTCAAGGTCGAAGCGCGCAGCGCCGGTAGCCATCATCTCGATAGCACAACAGGCCAGACCGAAGGTCAGGGGCCAGAGCGAGCGTGAACGCGACCAGTTGACAACCTTGTCCAGAGACGTGGTGATGACGTTATTGCCCAGGGTGGTCTCTTCTACTCCCATTCCAGTGCTCCTTTTTTCCAGACGTATATGTAGCCAACGAGAAGGATCAGAATGAATACGCCCATTTCGACAAAGCCGAAGATTCCGAGCCGTTTGAACAAGACGGCCCATGGGTACATGAAGACCACCTCAATATCGAAAACGATGAACAGCATGGCGATGATATAGAACTTCACCGAAAAGCGTGCACGCGCCGTGCCGATCAGCGGCATACCACACTCGTAGGGAGCAAGCTTCACTGCGCTTGGCTTCTTCTCCCCGACCAGGCGCGAAAAGACGACCGAGCCGATAGCAAAGCATACGGCAATTAAAATCAGGGTAAAAATTGGAAGGTAATTGTCCAGCATTAAATGGTCCTCCTGCCAGAATGAGCTTTATCGAAGCGTAGCCACAATTCATAGTATCGGCGGTATTTTTGCCGTGTGAAAGGTAAGACAAAACAACCCCCTTGTCAAGCAAAAAATACAGTATACAGTATGCAATGTACAAACCGGCAAATCCCCTTGTAACGGGACGTTACGGCAAGTGTATATGAATATTACAAAGGACGGAAAAAGGATGGGAAATACCAGCCCTTAGAGATAGTTAATCCCTTTTTTCAGCCGGTTGCGGCGAAGATGACCGCATCGATTACTTTCGTAAACTTTCGATGCGGTTCATTCCTGCAAGCAAGAGACCCATGGCGATAAATGCGCCGGGCGGCAGGATCATCAGGATGAGCGGCTGGTAGCCTGCACCGAAAACCGTAAAGCCAAGCAGGGTCCCGACGCCAAACAATTCACGCACGGAACCCAGCACGAACAGGGCCAGGGTAAACCCGAGCCCCATGCCAACCCCATCTACAACAGATGGCAGCAGCGGGTTTCTGGAGGCATAGGCTTCGGCCCGACCGAGGATCAGACAGTTGACCACGATCAGGGGGATAAAGATGCCGAGCGCCTTGTGCAGGTCGTAGAAATACGCCTCCATACAGAGTTGGACGACCGTGACGAAGGAGGCGATGATGACGATAAAGGAAGGGATACGTACCCGGGCCGGGATCACCTTGCGCAGACTGGCCACTACGAAATTGGAGCAAACCAGCACGAATGTCGTCGCGAACCCCATGCCGAGGCCATTGACAGCGCTGGTGGTGACTGCCAGGGCCGGGCAAAGCCCGAGCAACAACCGGAATACGGCGTTATCGCGCCAGAGTCCCTTGGTGAATTCCCTGGCTAAGCTCATTGTCCACTCCCTCCGGAAGATGCAAGGATCTCATCCTGGTGCGTTTTGAAAAAATCGAGCCCCCGGTGGATTGCGCCAACCACGGCACGGGGTGAGATCGTCGCACCGGTAATCTGGTCGAACTCGCCGCCGTCTTTTTTCACCCGCCAGTCGGCGTTGTCCAGATTCCTGCCCTTGAACATCTCCTTGAACCAGGCTTCTGTAATCTTGTCGCCCAGGCCGGGGGTTTCTGCATGACTCAGGATTTCCACACCGGTCACGGTACCGGTCGGGTCAATGCCGACCATAATGGCAATGTTGCCGCTGTAGCCATCCGGCGCAACCACCTTGAAAGCCACGCCACTGACCTCTCCGCCCTTGCGTCCGCGAAAGAAAAGCCTCTGCAGTTCACGTCCCCGCCGATCCTTGCCGACAACCAGGCTGACGGTATCCGTATCGGGGCTGTTGTCCGCCGGCGGCAGGACCGCACTCAGGGCACGCAGGGTTTCCTGGCGACGCTGCTCGGCAATCGGCTCGCGCGTGGCTCTCTCGACCAGCGAGAGGATCAGGCCGGCGCCAGCGGCAATCAGGGTCAGGACCAGGACCAGTCGTGCCAGTTCTTTCATCTCAACGTCCTCTGCCCGCAACGCCGAAGGTGCGCGGTCTGAAATAGCGATCGATCAGCGGTGTCGCTGAATTCATCAATAAAATAGCAAAGGAGACCCCTTCCGGGTAGCCACCGAACAGGCGAATCAGCACAGTCAGCACGCCGCAGCCCACGCCGAACAGAACCATTCCACGGGGAGAAACCGGTGTGGTCACCATATCGGTCGCCATGTAAAAAGC